>NZ_CAKKTK010000020.1:0-64072 GCF_920656135.1 Frankia sp. Cppng1_Ct_nod
GACTAGAATAATAACTTAACCCAAATTAAAATAGTAATAAGAGTATTTACATTAGTTTTTTTTATAAATTTAACTTAATTTTAGATAACATGACACTTTAATTAATAATTTTTTGGACAAATTTTATATTAAATTCTCTATTTTATTTTTTAAATTTATTAAATAATAATATTATTAAATAGCTAATGAGAGCTGTCTCTTCTAGTCGGCCGAAGAGCGAGCGATCATGGTTCTTCGCCCGTGTCCGGAGCCCGAAGGGGCTCTACCGGGAAAGCGGTGCGGCGATCTCCGCCCACACGACCTTGCCGTCGCCGGCAGAACGTGTCCCCCACCGGGACGCGATCAGGGAGACCAGTTCAAGGCCACGACCGCCCTCGTCGTCGAAGGCCGCGTGGCGACGTCGCGGCACCCGCGGGTCACAGTCGGCAACTTCCACGATCACTCGCGATCCGGTCCGACGCAGCCGGACGGACAGCGGGGAGCGGCCGTGCACCAACGCATTCGTGACGAGCTCCGACATCAGAAGGACCACGGAGTCGACCGTGTCGGGATCCACCGACCACAGCGTCAGCAGATCATGAGCGCGTCCGCGGGCCTCGCCGAGGCCCGCGGACCCCTCGGGAACCCCGATGTCGGCAAAGCGGGTCGCCCCGCCGGAGTCGGTGTCAGGCAGGCCGACCAGCAGCAGCGCGACATCGTCCTCGTGGCCCTCGTCCCGCCCGAGAGCCGCGAGCGCCTGGTCCGCCCGTTTCCCCAGCGAACCGTCCTGACGCGAAAGCACCGCGGCGAGATCCGAGACACCCGCGTCGATGTCGCGGTCCCGGCTTTCCACCAGCCCGTCGGTGAACAGCACGAGCAGAGCACCCCGGTGCAGACGGACCGTGTACTCCTTGACGTCGCCGCGGCCGAGACCGAGCGGGGTCCCGACCTCCATGTAGAGCCGGGACACCAGGCCGTCGGCCGCCACCACCAGCGGCGGCGGATGACCCGCGTTCGCAAGCGTCAGCAGGCCCGTGTGCGGCTCGACGACGCCGTAGATGCAGGTCGCGATCTGGCCTTCGTCGATCTCGCAGACAACGCTGTCCAGCAGCGTCAGCACCTCGTAGGGCGACAGGTCGAGCCGTGCGCACGTCCGTACGGCGGTCCGCAGCTGGCCCATCACCGCCGCGGCCCGGACTCCCCTGCCCATGACGTCACCGATGACCAGACCGACCCGACCCGCTCCGAGGTCGATGACGTCGAACCAGTCACCACCGACCTCGGTGTCCGCGACGCCGGGTACATAACGGGCGGCGACCTCAAGGCCTTCCGGCTCGACCACCGTCGGCGGCAGGAGGCTGCGCTGCAGGGTCAGCGCGGTGTCCCGGCTCCGGCGGTAGAGCTCGCCATGTTCCACCGCCACCGCCGCGCGCCCGGCAAGTTCCTCAAGGAACGCGACATCGGCCTCGGTGAACGGCGGGCGGTCCCCGGCCGCCATCAGGGTCACCACTCCGGCGACCTGCCCACGCAGGATCAACGGGACCGCGGCGAGGGTGTGCGCGCCCACGTGCCGCATCCACCGTGCCATGTCCGTGGACGACAACCAGGACGCGCCGCCCAGCGGGGCGATATGGCCGCGGCCGGTGAGCGCGGCGAGGTTGACCGGGCTGTCCTGCGGCCACTGGCCGGTCCGGGCCCGGGGCATCGGCAGCTGGGTGAGGCCGGCGCGGACGGAGGCGACGGCACGACGCAGAACCGGCCCGCTGATCGCCGTGACAGATCCATGGTCGTCGGCCTGACCGTCCGAACCGGACTCGACCAGGTAGACCGCGCATGAGTCGGCGAGCTCGCCCACGACGACGTCGGTGAGCGCGCGTAGCGCACGTTCCGGCTCGAGCGCACTCCCGACCGCCCCGGTCGCCCGTGCGAGCAGTTCGAGCCGCCGGCCGGCCTCCCGGGCGGCGGCCTCAGCCGTCCGGGCCATCTCCTCCGCCCGGCGGCTCGACTGGGCCTCGGCGAGAACCCGCTCGAACAGGGTTGCGCGTTCCAATGCCTGGGCGCACTGATCCGCGAGCGCGGTGAGGTAGGCGCGGTCCGCCGCGGAGAACTCGCGGGGAGCCGGGAAACCGAAGGCCAGCACGCCGAAGGGAGCATCGGTGGTCGCCAGTGGCAGAACCGCCCAGGCATGCTCATCGGTCTCGGCCAGGCTCGCGGTCAGATCCGGTATCGGCCACCGCTCAGCCAGTTCCTCCCTGCCGGAAAGGAACAACGGCCGACCGCCTCGAACCGTTTCCGCCGCCGGGTGGACCGCCCCGAGGCTGATGTCGGACCAGCTACGGACGAACAGCGGCGGGTAGCCGAGCAGCGACCGGAATCGCAGGCGGTCGTGGCCCTCGTCGACCAGGGCCACGCCCCGCCCGGCAACACCCAACGCCTGCTTCCCGGCGTCCAGCACCACCGCGGTGACCTCATCGACCGTCACCGCACGCGACAGTGCCGCGGTAACCAGGTGCAGGCGCTCGGTGCGCTCGGCCGCGTTCTGCGCGCGAGCCGCCAACGCACTACGGACCGTCTCAGCAGCGCGTACCTCGGTGACGTCCCGGCAGGTACCGATCCACTCGACCAGCTGGTCACCATCCGCGACGGGTAGTGCCCGGATGGCGAGTACCCGCTGCGTGCCGTCCATGCCTGCGATACGGAACTCTGCTTCGAAGGCGGTTCGCTGCTCGACCGCCCGCCACCAGGCCTGCGCGACCCGGTCCCGGTCCTCGGCGTGGACCGCGTCGAGCCAACCGACGCCAGCGATCTCCGAACGCCGCTGACCCGTGATCGCGCGCCACCGCGGCATGTCGACCTCAAGGGCGCCCCGCTCGCCTACGTGAAACACGTCCGCGTCCGCGGCCTCGGCCTCGGCGAGCGCGCGGTACCTGGCCTCGCTGCGGGCCAGTTCCAGGCGGGCGTCGCCAAGCCCGGTCACATCCGTGGCCACAAGGGCCGCGCCCAGCAGCGAGCCACGGGCGTCCGTCGCCGGATACCAGCTCACCGTCCAGGTCTGCGGCGGGTGCGGGCCACCGGTCGCGACACTCACCTCAAGATTGACCACGGGATCTCCGGTCGCCAGCACCCGGTGCAGCAATCGGTCCATCTCGTGGCCGATGTCACCCAGTAGCTCCGGCATGGTGCGACCGATGTGATCATCCGCCGATCGCCCGTTCAGCCGAGCCAGGACCTCATTGACCCGCAGGTAGCGCCCCTGGATGTCGTAGAAGGCAAATCCGACCGGCGCCTGGGTGAACATGGCCTCGAGCAGACCGATGGTTGACCCCAGCGAACCGGTCGCAGCACTCATGGCGATGCCGGCCGGATCAACTCCGCGCCCTTCTGTACCTTCCGTGAAATTTCCGTCACAGTCATCCGCCTCGCGGGCCCCACCCTCGTCGCTCCGGCCACGCGCCGACGCCGGCGGCGGTTGTCCGGACGGCTCCTCGAGGAACGGCGTTGTCATGGGAAAAGATTGTGACCGGTGGGGCAACGTTGTGCTCATCGCCCTACCCCTGACATTTCCGGACACCGACTCGACCTCATGCCCCACCCCCGGCCGTCCCCACGCTCGTGACATCCTCGACGCCGAGGGACGGTCGGGTCGGCTCGGCCGCGTACTTCGGGGCAGGCGCCCACAACTTTCGCGGCCCGGCATCCGCCCGTGGAAAGCCGCGACCCACCGCCACCTCCGCGGACAGCACCGTCACCGACGACCTCGACACGATGACCGGATGCAGCGTGAGAGAGGCAACGTCGGGCAGATCGTCGGCGAGTCGGGCCACGCGCATGAGAAGGAGCTCGAGGGCAGCCACATCGACCTTCTCCGCGCCCCGATAGCCGAACAGGAGCGGAGCCGCCCGCACCGACCGCACCAGTTTGGCCGCGTCGACGTCGGTGAGCGGCAGGATGTGATGCGCGCGGTCGCCCAGCAGGTCCGTGGCGGGTCCGGCCAGGCCGAACGACACCAGCGGCCCGTATCGCGGATGCTCGAGGGAACCGACCACCACCGCGATGCCGGCCGGGGCCATCCGCTGCACGACGAACGATCCGTCGGCACCGTCCTGCCCGAGATCACCCCGCCCGACACCGAGCTGGGTGGTCATCGACGACCAGGCCGCCCGCAGCGCCATCGGACCGGCCAGGTCAAGCCGCTGCCCGCCGAGCTCCGGCCGGTGCCGGTACGGGCGGATGCGCGCCTTGAGCGCCACCGGCCACCCGAGCCGTTCCGCGGCGAGAACCGCCTCGTCGGCGGAGCCGACCGTGATGAAGGGCTGCACGTCGATGCCGTAGCAGTCGAGCAGCTCGGCCGTTCGGGCGTCGTCGAGTGGGCCGCCACATCCGGCTAACAACGTCCGGGCCTCCTCGACCCGCCGGGCCAGGTCCGGCACCGAACCGGTCGGTTCCGCCCGCCACCGGGCGTAGGACACCGCCCGCACGAGTGCCGCCACAGCGCCTTCCGGCGAGGGGTAGCCCGGTACTGGCGCCAGTTCCGGCGGTACCTCGATACCCAGCACCGTTGCGAGGACGGGCACGTCGACCACCTGGGCCGCCGCCGCCACCGCCACCGCCACCGGACCGGGTTCGGACGGCGAGAGTCGCACCACCGTCGCGATCAGAGCGTCAGCACGGCCGGCAGCGTCGACCAGCGCCTCCGTGAACACCTCCGGCGCGGTGCCGCCGGGCAGCAGGATCCGTTCCACCTCCAGACCGGACGCCTCCGCCGCCTGGCAGGTCAGCCAGACCAGCGCCCGGGAATCGCCGACGACCGCGACCCGCCGGCCGGCCGGCAGCGGCTGTGAGGTGAGCAGCAGCGCCACGTCGAAGCCCTGGGAGATCCGATCGACCCGGATGACCCCGGTCTGTCGCAGCAACGCGTCGTCCAGCGTGGAGCGGCCGCTGGTGACGACCACCACCGGTGTGCGCCGCCCGACCCGCCGCGCGAGCCGAGCGAACTTCCGAGGGTTACCGAACGTCTCCACGTGCATGAAGACCACGTCGGTGGCCGGGTCCTCCTCCCAGTACTGCAGAAGGTCGTTGCCGCTCACGTCGACCCGGTCACCGGCCGAGACGAAACCGGACAGGCCCACCCCTCGCCCGGCCGCCGCGTCCAGCAGCGCCGCGCCGAGCGGACCGGACTGGGAATAACAACCGACCCGCCCCGGTGCGGGCATCCGGGGAGCCAACGACGCGTTCAGCCCGGTGGCGAGGTTCTGGATGCCCAGACTCGCCGGACCCACCACACGCATCCCGGACGCCCGAGCCGCGGCCGTCACCTCGATTTCCATCTGGTAGTCGCCCAGGTCCGTGAGGACCACCAGACCGCGCACGCCCTTGCGCCCGCACTGCTCGATGACCTCGGACACGTTCGGTGGCGGAACACACACCACGGCAAGGTCGACCGGGCCCTCGATGTCGGTGACCGAGGCGACCGCCCGCACGGACGCCACCGCTCCGGGAAACTCGGCCGCGGCGGGATTGACCGGATACACCGGTCCGGCGAACCCGCCTGCCAGCAGGTGACGCAGAACCGTGTGACCGACCGCGTCCCGGTCCCGGGACGCCCCGATCACGGCGATGGACCGCGGATGCAGCAGCCGGACGATCGATGCTGCCTCCGCGTGGTGCTCACGAGCGCGCATGACGTCCACCGAGGTCTTCGTCGGAGCGATCTCGAACGACAACCGGACCGCCCCGCTGTCCCACGCTCGTGACACGGTGTAGCCGGCGTCCAGGAAGACCCCGATCATCTGCCGGTTCTCGCCGAGCACGTCGGCATCGAAACGACGGATGCCGCGTTCCGCCGCCGCGGCGGCGAGATGTTCCAGCAGCACCGAACCGAGTCCACGACCCTGGTGCGCGTCCTCCACGAGGAAGGCGACCTCGGCCGCCGGCGCGGGGAACCGCGCCCCGGGCGGTGGGCTGTCCGGACCGGCCTGCCCCGGCTCCCCCGCCGGCTGTTGCCCGGGGACGCCCTCCCAGTGGGCGAAGGCCACGATCTCGTCTCCGATCAGGGCGACCAACGCGCCACGGACCCACTGGTCAACGACGGTCATCCGGTTGACGTCGGCGTCGGTCAGGGGCCCGCGCGCGCTGAAGAAGCGGAAGTAAATGCTGCGCGTCGACAGGCGCCCCCAGAACGCCCGCAGCCTGTCTCCATCCGCGGGTAGGACGGGCCGCAGGTGGGAGGTGCCCCCGTCCGCGAGGACGACATCGGCCTCCCAGCGTGCCGGGTACACCATCGCGGCGTCGCCCTCCACCTGCATGATCCGTCCCGGGCAGGCCGGGTCACTCATCGGTCGCCAAGGGGGTCGAGACCGTGCAGCGGCAGGATCTCCCGCCGGGTGGCCGCGACGGCCCGGTCCAGCGGGTCGTCCGGATCGCCCTCCCCGGCGTCCCAGGTATGGAAACCGATGTCGGCGCCGTCACCGAAACGGCCCGGCGGGAGATCGTCGCCAGCTGTTGACCCGGTGGCGTCCCGAACCCGCTCGGCGGCGGCACGGCGCCAGTCGTCCGGCACCGGCCGTGAACAGTCCAACGGCATATGGCAGGCGACTGCCAGCAGATGCGTCCAGGCACGTGGCACCACCGACGCGAGCGCGTACCCGCCGCCTCCGCAGGCGACCCATCGTCCGGCGCACACCTCATGTGCCAGATCGTGCAGGGCTTGGTAGGACGCGCGCTGTCCCTCGACCGACAGTGTCAGGTCCGCAAGGGGGTCAAGGTAGTGGGTATCACACCCGTTCTGGGTGATCAGAATCTCAGGCCGGAACTCACGCAGCAGCACCGGGACCACACCACTGAACGCCCGCAGCCAGCCTTCATCGCCTGTGGACGGCGGCAGCGCCACGTTGACCGACGTCCCGGTCGCCTCCCCCACGCCCGACTCCTCCGGGAAACCGGTGCCGGGAAACAGGGTCCGGCCGGACTGGTGCAACGAGATCGTCAGCACCCGCGGGTCGTCGTAGAAGGCTGCCTGGACCCCGTCGCCGTGATGGACATCCACGTCGACATAGGCCACCCGGGACGCACCGTTGCCCAGCAACCAGGCGATCGCCACCGCGGGGTCGTTGTAGATGCAGAACCCGCTGGCCGCGCGACGCATGGCATGGTGCAGTCCGCCGGCCAGGCTCACGCCATGGCCGTACTGTCGCGTCCACACGGCCTGCGTCGCCGCCAACGTTGCTCCGGTCACGCGGGCGGCCGCCTCATGCATGGACGCGAAGACCGGATTGTCCGGCGTCCCGAGGCCGAACGCGACAGCCAGCCGGCGGGTGGCCGACTCCGGCAGGTGTCGCACCGCCTGCACGTAGGCAGGGTCGTGCACGAGCTCGATCAACTCGTCGGAGGCAAGGCCTGCCGGGCGGACGATCACGTCTGGCCCGTTCAGCACGCCGGCGCGCATGGCCAGGTCCATGGTCAGCTCAAGGCGGACCGGGTGCAGGGGGTGAGTCCGCCCGAAATCGTAGTGGACCAGCTCGGCATCCCACACGACAAGGGTGGGCGGCCCGGACCGGTCCTTGTCGGCCGAAGCGTCCGGCCGCGTGGAACCGCCCATGGGCTGACACTAGCCGGGCGAGGGTCCCACACCCATTCAAAACTCGACAGACGGCAAGGCCGAATCGGTCAGGTCGGCACAACCCATGACAACAGTCGCACGTGGTGATGTTTTCAGTGCCGTCCTGGCGTTCGGGCGGGCATCGCGGAGTCCGGGATTCGTTAGGGTCTGAGTCCGTGGCTGTTGGACACGGTAACGAACACGGGGTTGCGCCGGATGCCGGGCCGAAGGCGGACACCAGGGGGCACCCGTTGTGGGCGCCATCGCCAGAACGGGTCCGCAACGCTGGGGTCACCGCCTACCTCTCCTGGCTGGCGGCTGAGCACGGCCGGCACCTGGCCGACGCCGAAGCACTGTGGCGCTGGTCGGTGGAGGACCTGGAGGGGTTCTGGAACTCGATCTGGGACTTCTGCGCGATCGAAGGTGAGCGTGGGGACGGACCCGCGCTCGCGGACGCCCGAATGCCGGGCGCCCGGTGGTTTCCAACCGCCCGCGTGAACTACGCCGAAAACGCCCTCACCCGGCATGGCCCGGCCCCCGCGGTGATCGCGGTTCGCGAGGACGCCACCACCGCAGTGGTGTCCTGGGACGAGTTGCGCCGTGACGTGGCTGCGGCAGCGGCGGGCCTGCGGCGTCTGGGGGTGAACCCCGGCGACCGAGTCTGTGCGGTACTGCCGAACTGTGTCCACGCTGTTGTGGCGATGCTCGCGGCGACGGCGATCGGGGCTGTCTGGTCGTCCTGCTCTCCGGATTTCGGGCCCACCGGTCTTGCCGACCGGTTCGCCCAGATCTCCCCGACCGTGCTCATCGGTGTCGATGGATACACCTTCGGCGGGAAGTCGTTCGACACGCTCGGTGCGCTCGCCAGGGTGGCCGAGCGGATACCTGGGCTCCGCGCGACTGTCGTGGTCCCGTATCTGGCCACCGACGCGCTCGAACGTGCCCATGCCGCCCACCTGCCGGCAGTCCTGTCCTGGGAGGACCTGCTCGCCGGCTGCGACGACCCCGTCCCGGCCTTCCACCGGGTCCCGTTCGACGCACCGCTGTGGATCCTGTACTCCTCGGGTTCGACCGGGCCGCCCAGGCCGATCGTGCAGGGGCACGGCGGCATCCTGCTGGAGCACCTCAAGTCACTGGTGCTCCATCTCGACCTCGGCCCCGACGACCGCTTCCTGTGGGTGACGAACACCGGCTGGATGATGTGGAACCTGCTGGTTTCCGGCCTGCTTGCCGGCACGACCGTGGTGCTCTACGACGGGAGCCCGAAGTCTCCGGATCCGGGTGCCCTGTGGCGGCTGGCCGAGGCAGCCCGGGTCACCTGCTTCGGGGCAAGCCCCGGGTTCTTCAGCGAGTGCGCGCAGGCGGGCCGCATCCCCCGCGCGGAAGCGGACCTGTCGGCGATACGCACCGTCGGTTCCACCGGTTCACCACTGAGCCCGGACTGCTCAGCGTGGGTGTATGAGGCTGTCGGCTCCGACCTGATGCTCTCGTCGATCAGCGGTGGGACGGAGATATGCACAGCACTCACGCTGGGCATGCCCACCCTGCCCGTGTACGCCGGTGAGATGGGGATGCGCGGGCTCGGCTGCGCGGTAGCCACTTTCGACGACGACGGCAAGGAGATCATCGATGAGGTCGGTGAGCTCGTGGTCACCTCGCCCATGCCCTCCATGCCGGTCTTCCTATGGGGCGACGAGGACGGCTCCCTCATGCATGCGTCCTACTTCTCCACCTACGAGGGCGTGTGGCGGCACGGCGACTGGGCCCGCCTCACACCCCGCGGATCCATGCTCATATATGGCCGCTCCGACGCGACCCT
Organism: Frankia sp. Cppng1_Ct_nod; assembly: GCF_920656135.1. Lineage (NCBI taxonomy): Bacteria > Bacillati > Actinomycetota > Actinomycetes > Frankiales > Frankiaceae > Frankia > Frankia sp. Cppng1_Ct_nod. The sequence continues at coordinate 9,396 of NZ_CAKKTK010000020.1, forward strand.
GAACCGCGGCGGCGTCCGGATCGGTACCGCCGAGGTGTACCAGGTGCTCGAGAGGTCCACCGACGTGACGGACAGCCTGATCATCGACACGTCGACCGCCGACCTGCCCGGCGAACTTGTGCTGTACGTCACTCTGGTGGACGGGGAGGTGCTCGACGACTCCGTCATCCAGACTCTGCGGACCACGATCCGTAACGAGCTGAGCCCACGTCACGTGCCGGATCGGATCGAACAGATCGCCGAGGTTCCCCACACCCACAACGGCAAAAAACTGGAAGTGCCGGTCAAGCGCCTGCTCATGGGCGAGCCGCTGGAGCAGGCGGTCAGCTTGGGCGCGGTCGCCAATCCCGAGGCGCTGCTGCCGTTCATCCAGTCCGGGACACGCTGAGTACAGGCCGTCAACCGACGGCCCCGGCCCGGATACGCGAGATCCCCTGCCCGGTGGCCGGACAGGGGATCTCACCACCACGACGTGCTCCTAGTCGAGGAACTCGCGCAGCCTGCTCGCGACCGCCGGCTTGCGCAGCTCACGCAGGGTGTCGCGCTCGATCTGGCGGATCCGCTCACGAGTCAGCCCGAGGCGGTTACCCACCTCGGCGAGCGTGTGCTGCTTACCGTCGGCAAGACCGAACCGCAGCCGCATAACCTCACGCTCACGCGGCGTAAGCCCACTCAGCACGCCCTCGATCTCGTCCTGCATGGCGCCGTACGAGGCCGCGTCCGCAGGAGAGGTCGCATCCGCGTCCTCGATGAAGTCCCCGAGAACGGAGTCACCGTCATCACCGACCGTGGTCTCCAGGCTGACCGTGTCCTGGGCGTACCGGCGCAGTTCGACAACCTGCTCGATCGGCATGTCAAGTTCCAGCGCCAGTTCCTCGTCGGTCGGCTCGCGACCGAGCGTGGAGACGAGCTGGCGCTGCAATCGAGTGATCTTGTTGATCTGCTCGACGACATGGACGGGGATCCGGATGGTCCTTGCCTGGTCGGCAAGTGCCCGACCGATAGCCTGCCTGATCCACCAGGTGGCATAGGTCGAGAACTTGTAACCCTTGGCATAGTCGAACTTCTCGACCGCGCGGATCAGGCCGAGATTGCCCTCCTGTACCAGGTCGAGCAGGGTCATACCGCGGCCGCTGTACTTCTTGGCGACCGAGACGACCAGGCGCAGGTTCGCCGAGACCAGCTGCTGTTTGGCAGCGTGCCCGTCCCGGACCAGAGCCTGCAAATCCTGCCGCAGGTCCCCAGCCAGGTCGGTATCGGTGTCCAGCTTGTACTCGGCGAACAGGCCGGCCTCGACCCGCTTGGACAGCTCAACCTCCTGCGCGGCGTTGAGCAGCGGAACCTTACCGATCTCGCGCAGGTACATTCGCACGAGGTCGGCGGTGCCGGCATGCTCGGAGGACACGCGGGCGGCAGGCGCTCCACCAGGCTGCTCCTCCTCGTCGTCGAGAACCTCGACGCCGAGAGTGGTCAACCGGGCAATCAGGACGGGAAGTAGTTCAAGACCGAGGTCAGCGGTCTCCAGCGCTTCGCGGAGCTCGGTCCGGCTGAGTTCGCCGGACTCTCGTCCACGCGCGACTAGCTCGGCGACCTGAGTAACGTCGAGTTCGTCGGTATCATCGGGCACGGCGGCCAGACCGCGGCTGGGCGCAGTGCGTGCAGGAGTGGATGACCGGCGGGTGCGTCGTGTGCTCGTGGCACGCGTACGCGGCTCGTCGGCGCGCTCGTGAAGTTCCAGGGCAGGCAGCGTCATCAGTAGCAGATCCGAAGGTCGGTGCGGGTGGCGGGTCTTGTTGCTGGCACGTATGGGCAACGTCTGGGGACGTCTCTCCCATTCCGTGTTCAGACACAACCGGACGTAAGCGATCGCCGGGTCTACGAAGCAGTGTAGACCCTCGCCCTCGGGACGCCGCACCCGCTGTCGCGAAGACTACCCCGCAGATCGGTCGGTGTGGCACGAATAACTAACAATCTCTTCGGCGGTCCACATCCGCGGGTCGACTCCAAGCCTAGTCCCGACAGACCATCAACATGACCACAACGGTGGCAGCATAACGTAATGGTCGTCACGCAGTGCCACTTAGACAGCCGCTGCGTGACCATGTCATTACTATAGGTATCCCCAGGGCGGTCCGAGGAGTGACGCGCGGGGTCCGGTCGCGGTTACCCTCGCACGATGTCCGTGCCGGCCCCGTCCTCCGATGTGCTCGCCCAGCTCCGGATATCCGCCCTACGGGTACTTGCGGACAACGATCTGGGTGACGCGACGAAACCATCGTCGACGCTGTATCCCCACCAGTGGTTGTGGGACAGCTGTTTCATCGCCGTGGGACTGCGTCATGTCGACCCCGAACGGGCCTGCAGGGAGATCCTGTCGTTGTTTCGGGGCCAGTGGCCGAACGGCATGATCCCCCACGTCATCTTCTCCGGCTCCGGGGAATATCACGCCGGGCCGGACAGATGGCGCTGCGACCTCGTGACCACCACCCCGGGTCGGGTACAGACGACCGGCGTCACCCAGCCACCGATGATCGCCGAGGCTGTGGTCCGCGTCGGTGAGATGCTTGCCCCGGCGCGCCGCCGCGAGTTCTACCGTGCCGTCTACCCGGGCCTTGTCCGGTACCACTCGTGGCTGTACTCCGAACGCGACCCGGACGACACCGGTCTGATATCGCTCGTTCACTCCTGGGAGTCGGGCATGGACAACACCCCGACCTGGATGGAGCTGACGCGCCGCGGGGCACCCATCCCGCTGAGACTCGTCCGCTGGTTCAACGGGGACGGCGCGCTCGACGTGCTGCGCCGGGACACCAAGGAGGTCCCGGCCGGACAACGACTGTCCGCGACCGATCTGTTCACCCTTTACCACCTGGTCGGGGAACTGCGCGACGCCCGGTATGACTTCGGGCGGATTCGGACGACCCGCATCCCGCTCGTCCAGGACGTCGCCTTCAACGCGATTCTCATCCGCGCCAACCACCACCTGCGTGACATCGCCGGCGGAATCGGCCAGGATCTTCCAGCCCACCTTGATCGTGCGGCACGCCGGACCGCCGCCGCGTTCGCCACCCTGTTCGACGACGGTATGTACTGGAGTCGTGACGCACGTTCCGGCCAGCTGATCCGCAGGCCGACGATCGCCGGGTTCCTCGCCCTGTACGCAGGTGTCGTACCCGCGGCCGGTGTCACCGACCTCGTCGCCCGGATGACCGCGCCGCGGTTCTGGCCGGCCCACGGCATCGCGAGTGTCCCGACCGACGACCCGAGCTTTCAACCACGCTGCTACTGGCAGGGGCCGGTGTGGGTGAACATGAACTGGCTGATCGCCGACGGTCTCGACCGTGCCGGTGCGGCCGAGCTCGCCGAACGGCTCCGCGCCGACACGGTGAACATGATCGCCGGCGCCGGCGGGCTGTACGAGTACTACTCGCCACTCGACGGCGCAGGGGTCGGCAGCAACCACTTCTCCTGGACGGCCGCGCTGCTCATCGACCTTCTCGAGCAGCGCGACGCCTGAACTTCTCCGTGGCCCGGCGCCAACCTGGACCCCGACAGCGCTAGGAACAACCGCTGGTGGAACCGCACTGCTCGCACACGTAGCAGCTGCCGGCCGGGCGCATGGTGACCCCGCAGGTGAAGCACAGGGGCGCGTCCACCACGTTCTGCGCCGCCAGCAGCTCCACGGGGAACCCGGCCGCCGCCGACGCAACCGCCGCCTCGGCCGCGTCAGGCGCACCGATCACGTCCGCCGAGCCGGACCCGCCGTACTGGCCGGTCACCTGGCGCGCCCGTTCCCGCGCGCTGAGCACGCCGAGCTCCGCCCGGGTCTCCTCGGGCAGGTAGTCCAGGGCCAGGCGGCGGAAAAGGTAGTCCATCACCGACTGAGCTATCCGTACGTCTGGGTCGTCGGTCATGCCGGCCGGTTCGAAACGCATGTTGATGAACTTGCGGACGTAGGTCTCGAGGGGGACACCGTACTGGAGCGCGATCGATATCGCGATGGAGAACGCGTCCATGACACCGGACAGGGTCGAACCCTGCTTGGACATCTTGACGAAGACCTCGCCAAGACCGTCATCGGGGTAGGACCCCGCGGTCATGTACCCCTCGGCCCCGCCGACGGAGAACGACACCGTCTGCGACGGCCGGATCTTCGGTAGGCGGCGACGGACCGGTCGGTATTCCTCCGGCTGCGCCGTGGCCGCCGCGGACAGGGCCGTGTCAAGGTCCGCGGCGGCTTTCGCGGACCTCTTCGCGCCTCGTAGGTCCGACAGCGGCTGACCGACCTTGCAGTTGTCCCGGTAGATCGCCAGGGCCTTGATGCCGAGGCGCCAGCCTTCCAGGTAGATCTGTTCGACATCCTCGACGGTTGCCGAGGCCGGCATGTTGACGGTCTTCGAAATGGCCCCGGACAGGAACGGCTGGACCGCCGCCATCATCCGGATATGGCCCATCGGGCTGATCGCACGTTCGCCGATCGCGCAGTCGAAGACCTCGTAGTGCTCACGGCGCAGGCCCGGCGCGTCGATGACGTGACCATGCTCCCCGATGTACTCGACGATCGCCTCGATGGTCTCCTCGGCGTAGCCGAGCGCACGCAGCGCGCCAGGAACCGTCTGGTTGACGATCCGCATGCTGGAGCCGCCGACCATCTTCTTCATCTTCACCAATGCAAGATCGGGTTCGATGCCGGTGGTGTCGCAGTCCATCGCCAGGCCGATCGTGCCTGTCGGGGCAAGCAGACTGACCTGCGCGTTGCGCCACCCGTGCTTGTCCCCGACGGCCTGCGCACGCTCCCACTCACGGGCGGCGACGGCAAGCACCCGGGCGTCGTCGGTCCCGACCGTGCGGACCGTGTCCGTCGCCGCGGAATGTTTGCGGATCACCCTGCGATGGGCATCGGCGTTACGCGCGAAGCCGTCATAGGCCCCGACGGTCGCGGCAAGCTCCGCCGAGCGCCGGTAGGCCGTACCGGTCATCAGCGAGGTGATGGCCGCGCCCATTGCCCGTCCGCCCTCGGAGTCGTATGCGCGACCGGTGGCCATCAGCAGCGCGCCGAGGTTCGCGTAGCCGATGCCGAGCTGGCGGTACATCCGGGTTACCCGGGTGATCTCCGGGGTCGGGAAGTCCGCGAAACAGATCGAGATGTCCATCGCGGTAATGATCAGTTCGACGGCCGCCACGAACGCATCGGCATCGAAGCTCAGATCCTCACGCAGGAACCGCATCAGGTTGAGCGAGGCAAGGTTGCAGCTGGAGTTGTCCAGGTGCACATATTCGCTGCACGGATTGCTGGCACTGATCCGACCGGACTCCGGGCAGGTGTGCCAGTCGTTGATCGTGTCGTCGTACTGGATCCCGGGGTCCGCGCAGTCCCACGCCGCCTGTGCGATCGTGCGGAACAGGGACCGGGCCTGGATCGTCTCGACCGTCCGCCCGTCAAGCCTGGCCCGCAGATCGAAGTCGATGCCGTCGACGACCGCCCGCATGAACTCGTCGGTCACCCGGACGGAGTTGTTGGCGTTCTGGTATTGCACCGAGACGATGTCCCGGCCGCCGAGGTCCATGTCGAAACCGGCATCCCGCAGTGCACGGATCTTGCTCTCCTCGCGGGCCTTGGTCTCGACGAAGTCGACGATGTCGGGGTGGTCGACATCAAGCACGACCATCTTCGCGGCTCGTCGGGTAGCGCCACCCGACTTGATCGTGCCGGCCGATGCGTCGGCACCGCGCATGAAGCTCACCGGGCCGGATGCGGTACCACCCGAGGACAGCAGTTCCTTGGACGAGCGGATGCGTGACAGGTTCAGCCCCGCGCCGGACCCGCCCTTGAAGATCAGCCCCTCCTCCCGGTACCAGTTGAGGATCGACTCCATCGTGTCGTCGACGGCAAGGATGAAACAGGCCGAGACCTGTTGCGGGGCGGAGGTGCCGACGTTGAACCACACCGGGCTGTTGAAGCTGAACACCTGGTGCAGCAGCATCCAGGTCAACTCATGCTCGAAGATCTCGGAGTCCGTCTCCGACGCGAAGTACCCGTTCTCGCGCCCGGCTGCCGCATAGGCGCGCACCACCCGGTCGATGAGCTGGCGCAGGGACCACTCGCGGGCCGTGCTGCCCAGCGCGCCGCGGAAGTACTTGCTCGTGACGATGTTCGTGGCGTTCGCCGACCAGAAGTCGGGGAACTCCACACCACGCTGCTCGAAGTTGACCGAGCCGTCCCGCCAGTTGGTCATGACGACATCGCGTGCTTCCCAGGTGACCTCGTCGTAGGGATGCACGCCGGGCGAGGTGTTGACCCGTCTCACCTTCAGGCCGGTGGCCTTGCCTGCGGACTTGCTCGACTTCGTCCCGCGGGTCTCGGTCATGGCGCTCCTCGTCTGGTGCCCTCGGACCTCCGCCGACGCGAAAAATCATGATCGCGTCACCTTCGGCCGGCCGGCGTTCGGCGTCTGCGGTGTGCAGCTACTACAACGACCTGGTCTGTGCCCGGAGATCGACTATCGCGGTCTCGAAGTCGTCCAGGGAATCAAAGGCCAGATACACCGAGGCGAACCTCAGGTAGGCGACCTCGTCGAGCTCCCGCAGCGGCCCGAGAATGGCCCGGCCGATCTCGTCGGAGGGAACCTCCGCGGTCCCCGACGCGCGCAGCGTGTCCTCGACCAGCTGGGCGAGCACGGCCAGTGCATCCGCCTCGACGGGACGGCCCTGGCACGCCCGCCGAACCCCCGCGACCACCTTCGAACGACTGAACGGTTCGGTCACACCGCTACGTTTGATCACCCGCAGCGATGCCTCTTCGATCGTCGTAAAGCGACGGTTACAGGACGGGCATGACCGACGGCGACGGATCGCGGCGCCTTCCTCGGCTTCGCGACTGTCCACGACCCTGCTGTCAGGGTGTCGGCAGAACGGACACCGCACCGACGATCCCCCCAAGGTCCCGGAGCCTCCGGCCGCGCGAAAAAACATGATCGCGCACCCGTTGGCCACTAGGTATTGATGACTTACATTCCCGTAACTACAAGATGTTGTGGTCGAGCCTAGGGCGAGACACAGCAAACAGGCAAACCAACGGCGTGTCGCGCCGTCACGGCAGGCGCAGCGCCTGACCGGGCACAAGATCGGTCGAGTCGAGCTGGTTCATACCGGCCAGGCGGGCGACAACCACCCGCGTGTCGTTGTCCGGAGCCACCGCACGGGCGATCCCCCACAAGGTCTCCCCGGGGCGCACCACGTGCACTCGAGTAGAGCCGTCACCCACCCGCGACGTGGCCGACGACCTCACCCGCGCAAGAGACAGGACCAGGCTGAAAACCACCATAACCAGAACAACCAGGACGATTCGACCCCGCCTGGTCAGCCTCAGCGGAGGTGCGGCCGATCTCTCCACCACACCCACCTCCTCTACTTCCACTACCGCGAACAGCACCTATAATGAACATAAGTTCGATCGAACGTCTGGTCGAGTATGCACTTCCGAATCCGACGGAATCGTCGTAACACGCTCGAACAGACGTTTGAGATATTCGGCCGCGGCGGTTACGGTCGTACCGATCAGATGCAGGTCGTGGCCACCAGCTCTGGTTCATGGTGAAACCATCAGGTATGCCGGGAGCGGAGTCTCCCACGACCGAAAACGAAGGAGAGCGGCAGGCATGACCACCGACCAGAACCGCGCCCGACGCGGCAGGCCCCCCCGCGGCTCAGTGCGCGACCTGCCGGACGGGCCGGCGGACGCCTCGGGCCTGACCCCTCGGCAGCGCAAGGTGCTGGAAGTGATCCGCAATTCCGTCGAACGCCGTGGTTACCCGCCGAGCGTGCGCGAGATCGGCGAGGCCGTCGGGCTGACCAGCACCAGCAGCGTGGCGCACCAGCTCAAGACTCTGGAGGAGAAGGGCTTCCTGCGTCGGGACCCGAACCGCCCACGAGCCATGGAGGTGCTGTCCGCGGATGCGCCGGTACGGCCTGCGGCACGCGAGGTTCTGCCCGCCGGTCCGTCTCCCGCGCCGTCAGCGGGCGCCAGCGAGTCCCCGACACCGGCGGGCAACCATGCCCAGACGGCATACATACCCCTGCTCGGCCGCATCGCCGCGGGCGGCCCGATCCTCGCCGAGCAGGCCGTCGAGGACGTCTTCCCGCTTCCCCGTGAGATCGTCGGCGAGGGCACCCTGTTCCTGCTGCGGGTTGCCGGCGACTCTATGATCAATGCTGCGATCTGTGACGGGGACTGGGTGGTTGTCCGCCAGCAGCCGGTCGCGGACAACGGCGAGATCGTCGCCGCGATGATCGATGGCGAGGCGACGGTCAAGACGCTACGCCGCCGCGACGGCCACATCTGGCTCCAGCCGCAGAACCCGGCCTATGCTGAAATTCCGGGTGACGAGGCGTCGATCCTCGGCCGGATCGTCGCGGTCCTGCGCCGGGTCTGACGGCCCGCGGGGAGCTGCACAAGTGGATGTCGTTACCAACCGGCGGAATGCCGGTCGGGTCGTGGCCGTTGTCGGGCCGACCGCGGCCGGCAAGAGCGACCTCGCGATCGGCCTGGCAGCCGCGCTGGGCGGCGAGGTCGTGAATGCCGATTCCATGCAGCTCTACCGCGGAATGGACATCGGTACGGCCAAGGTGCCGCCAGGAGAGCGCAGCGGCATCCCGCACCACCTGCTCGACGTCTGGGACGTCACCCGTACCGCCGACGTGGCGTCCTACCAGGCGCATGCACGAACGGTGGTCGACGGGCTCCTCGCCGCCGGCCGTACCCCGGTTCTCGTGGGTGGCTCCGGGCTCTACGTCCGGGCGGTCCTCGACGATCTCCACTTCCCCGGCACCGACCCGGCGGTGCGGGCCCGGCTGGAACAGGAACTGGCCGAGCGGGGCTCCGCGGCGTTGCATGCCGATCTCGCCGGCCGGGCGCCCCAGGCGGCTGCCGCCATCCTGCCCAGCAACGGCCGTCGGATTGTGCGCGCGTTGGAGGTGGTGGAGCTCACGGGCGGTTTCAACGCATCCCTTCCCGACCATCGCGCGGTATATGACGTGATCCAGATCGGCATCGACCATCCGCACCTCGACTCCCGGATCTCCGACCGCGTGGCGGTGATGTGGGCCGTGGGCATGGTCGAGGAGGTCCGCACACTCGCCGGTATCGGCCTGCGGGAGGGTCGTACCGCATCGCGCGCACTGGGCTACGCTCAGGTCCTCGCCTGGCTGGACGGTGAACTGGAGTCGGCCGAGTCCGCCCGACTTGCCACGATTGCCGCGACGCGCCGATTCGCTCGTAGACAAAGGTCGTGGTTTCGCCGTGATCCCCGCATAATCTGGCTGGACCGTCCCGACGTCGAACAGGTGGCGGGCATGGTCAGCTCGCCCTGACGTGCGATGGGCCAGGTGCGGCCCGTTCATCCCGGCGTCTGGAGACACCTGTGACCGCGCTCGAGCTGAACCTCGTCCCGGCCCTGTGCGCCGCGTTCGACGACGGGTCGTTACAGCTGCACTACCAACCCGAGGTCGATCTGCGCAACGGATCGGTTCCGGGGATGGAGGCGTTCCTGCGGTGGCAGCATCCCGAGCGGGGACTGCTGTGCCCGTCGCAGTTCATGCCGGTCGCCGCAGCCGCCGGCCTCGCCGAGCAGGTCGGCAACTGGGTTCTACGGACCGCCGTGGCGGAAGCCCGGACATGGCACGAGATGGCTTCCGGAACCATGATCCGCCCGCCCCGGCTATGGGTGAACATTTCCGCCGACCAACTCACCCGGCCGGACTTCCCGGTCGAGGTGGAACGGCTCGCGCATGATCGGGCGCTACCACCCGGAGCACTCGGGCTGGAGTTCACCGAACAGACCCTGGGCCTCGCGCATATCGGTATCCCACAGCTGCTGGCCCGGCTGCGCTCACTCGGACCGGCCGTCGGCGTCGACGGCTTCGGTACCTGGTATGCATCACTGTCCACACTCGACGTCCTGCCGCTGGACATGGTGAAGATCGACGGTAGGTTCCTGCGTGCGATGCAACGGGATCTTGAAGGCGAGGCGGTGCTGGCATCCATCATCGCGCTGGCCCACCGGCGCCGGATGATCGTGACCGCCGAGGGCGTCGACAGCACGGTCACCGCCTCCCGGTTGGCCGCGATGAACTGTGACCGCGGGGCCGGCCGGCTGTTCTGCCCACCGGTCCCCACCGACGATGCCCGTATGATCGCCCTTGGTCGGGGGCGGCCGCAACGTTCCCGCCAGCGGTCCCGGTCAGCACCGGCCGGTGCCACCGCCACCGTTCCGATGCGGACCGCCGCCACGGCCGGCTGACCGGCTCCGCCCTTCTTCCCATCGCACGATGCCGCGACGGGCGAGGACCCAACGGGCGAAAAGCGGTCGCGACCTGTGGCTCCACGTGGGACTCTGCGATACAGGACGTGTCGACCGAGGACGGCTTCCCTCCGATGAGGCCAGCTCCCGGCCGCGCAGAAGAAGGGCAATATGACGCTATCCGCCATCCACGACCCGGACCACGGCCGTTTCTTCGATGCCTCCGGCGAAGGGCTCGACCTCGCAGACCGCTCCGCCCTTCGCCGGGTGCCAGGTCTTGCGACCGAACTCGACGACGTCACCGAGGTCGAGTACCGCCAGCTTCGTCTGGAACGGGTTGTCCTCATCGGGGTGTGGACCGCCGGGACGGTAGTGGAGGCGGAAACCTCCATGGCCGAACTCGCGGCGCTGGCAACCACCGCCGGTTCGGTGGTCCTGGACGCGCTCGTGCAACGTCGGGCCACACCTGACGCTGCGACGTATGTCGGCTCCGGGAAGGCGCGCGAGCTGTGTGAGGTGGTTGCCGCCACCGGTGCCGACACCGTCATCTGCGACGGCGAGCTGACCCCGGGCCAGCTGCGGCAGTTGGAGGATGTCGTCAAGGTCAAGGTCATCGACCGGACCGCGCTGATCCTCGATATCTTCGCCCAGCACGCCACGTCCCGGGAGGGCAAGGCGCAGGTGGAGCTCGCCCAGTTGCAGTACATGCTGCCGCGCCTGCGCGGCTGGGGTGAGTCGATGTCGCGGTCCGGCGGTGGCATCGGCACCCGAGGGCCCGGCGAGACGAAGATCGAAACTGACCGTCGGCGACTCCGCGCGCGGATGGCGAAGCTTCGCCGGGAACTCGCGGAGATGAAGACCGTCCGGGCGACGAAACGATCGTCGCGGCAGCGCAGCGGAGTCCCTGCCGTCGCGATCGCCGGCTACACCAACGCCGGCAAGTCCTCACTGCTCAACCGGCTCACCGGCGCCGGCGTGCTCGTTGAGGACGCATTGTTCGCAACACTGGACCCGACGGTACGACGGGCCACGCTCCCGGACGGCCGGACGTTCACCCTCGCCGACACCGTAGGTTTCGTACGCCACCTGCCGCACCAGATCGTCGAGGCATTCCGCTCGACGCTGGAGGAGGTCGCGGACGCCGACCTGCTTCTACACGTGGTCGACGGTTCGCATCCCGATCCGGCGTCCCAGATCTCCGCGGTCCGGACGGTCGTGAACGACCTTGACGCCGGTGATATCCCTGAGCTGGTCGTCGTGAACAAGACCGACGCCGCCGACCCGGAGGCTCTTGCCCGCCTGCGCAGGCTGGTCCCGGACGCCGTCTTTGTCTCGGCCCGCACCGGAGACGGCCTTTCCAGCCTGGTGGACGCGCTGGCCGAACGTGTTCCCCACCCCGAGGTCGAGGTGTGCGTTCTGGTGCCGTTCACCCGTGGGGATCTGGTCTCACGGGTACACGCCACGGGCGAGATCGGCGATGTCACCCACACCGCGGACGGCACCGTGCTGCGGGCACGCGTCCCTGTCGGCCTCGCCGCGGAGCTGGCCGCCTTCCACCTCGAACCAGTCTGAGTCGTCTGTTCGGCGAACCGCCGATACCTCGGGCACTCGGACCCTCGGACTGCCTACGCGGCGCGTTGGTCCGCGACCGCCCGCCAGAAGTCGACCAGCAGTGCCTCGGTGACCGCCGGGTTCTCGGCCGCAGGCGAGTGCACGGCGTCCGCGATCACCTCGTAGCGGGCGCCAAGACGTGCTGCCATCTCCGCCTGCAGGTGGGGCGCCCAGGCGTCGTCGGCGATCCCGTGTGCGACCAGGACGGGCACACCGGCCTCGCGGGTCGCCGCGGCAAGCTCCGCGACCCGGTCGGGTTCGTCGAGGAGCTGCTCCCCCATGACCCGCAGACCGACATCGCTGCTGGCGAAGAACCGGTGTTCGAGGAACTCGAGGCCTCCGGGCGGATACACCGTGGTGTCCGCCGCACGCATGGCCGCCCACACCGCGTCCCGGCCGCCACGCTCGTAGACGACCCGCATCGCCCGCAGCGCGATCCGGCGGGCTCCGACGATCCCGGCGGGACCCGAGCTGAGCAACGCCAGGCTTGCCACGCACGACGGACGTGCGATGACTGCAGCCCGGGCGACCAGACCGCCGAAGGAATGACCGAGCAGGTGCACCGGCTGGCCGATCTCGTCAACCAGCCGACCGACGTCCGCGGCGAGAGCGTCGACGGTGCACTCCCGTTCCGGGTCGACGGCGGATGACTCGTACTGGCCACGCTGGTCCACTGAGACAACCTCGAACCCGGCCCACGCCAACCCGGACATGATCGGCAGGAAGTCCTCCTTGCTGTCGGTGTAACCAGGCAGCAGGAGGACCGGCGGGTCACCGGGCGAACCGGCTCGCAGTGCCGCGTGACCCGCACACTTCGAGCGCTGCACGCCCGGCGGCAGTTCTGTCGGCGTCGAGACCATGGTTAAGGACTCCCCCACTCCCAGAAAGCGACCACGTATCCGACACCGTAAGGGGCATCGACGTACTCGACGTGAGATCTTAACGACTGCATGTGCGTGTCGGACCGTATGTGCAGGTCGTCCTGCGTCGACGACGGCCGACTCGCGCCGGCGAGCACCTGCCAGGACGCGCGGCCCGCCGCCATCAGCTCCCGTGAGTGACCGGGGTCCAGCTGCCCGAGCGCGGCCACGTCGCCGCCCGACAGGGCTGCCACGACCGTGTCGTCGTGGGCCTGCGCCCGTGCGTCGAATCCCCCGGGCGCGCCGACCGTCCGCCTTGCGCTGCCATCCCCCATCACCAGCAGCCCGACCCTGTCGGCACAGCGGGCAAGCTCGGCGCCGATCTCGGATGCCGCCAGCGCAGCGGTCGTCGCGCTCACCCCGAAGCCGGTGACCTTTCCCGCCCAGGAAGTCTGTTCGAGCAGCCACGCCCCGACCGTGAGCGACAGCGGCAGGGTCGGCCGGCGCGGGGTCGGCGCATGCACGGACGGGTCGGTGGCACGTCCCAGCGTGACCGACAGCGGCACGCCGAAACCTGCCAGCGTCCCGGACTCACCGGCAGCGAATGCCCCGGTCCGCGGCGCGTCGCCGACGACGACGACGAGGTCCGGGTCGTACGCCACCAGCCGGCGGGTGACCTCGGCCGCAGGCTCCCGCACCGCCACCGGCTCCCCCCGCGCGACCTCGGGCACGAGCAACGGAGGATGCGGGCAGACCGCCGCCGCTACCAGCGTCACCGCAGGAGGGTGGGCATGCCGAGGTCCGTGGACCGCTCACCGCCCGCATCGAGGCGTGCGGCATCCCAGACGTCGCCGGCTCGGGTCCGCCGGTGGGCCAGCAACAGCCCGTCCGCGACCAGGTGGTGCGGCGCACCCCTGGTGATCACAGTCTCGACCACGTCACCGGCCCGTATCTCCTCGGCCGACGTCATGCCCTCGGCCGACGTCATGCCCTCGGCCGACGTCGGACGCAGATGGACGAGCCGGCCGTCCCGAGCCCGACCGGTTCGTCGCCCGGTGGCTGCGTCCTTGCGTCCCTCGCCCTCGACGACGAGGACCTCCACCCGCTGACCGACAAGCGCACGGTTCCCCTCCCAGGAGATCTCCTCCTGGACGGCCACCAACCGGTCGTATCGGTCCCGCACAACCGCCGGGTCGATCTGACCGTCCATGGTCGCCGCCGGAGTACCGAGCCGCGGCGAGTACTGGAACGTGAAGGCGCCGGCGAACCGCGCTTCCCGCACGACGTGCAGGGTTTCGGTGAAATCCGCCTCGGTCTCGCCGGGGAAGCCCACGATGATGTCGGTTGTGATCGCCGCCTGCGGCATCGCGGCCCGTACCCGTTCGACGATCCCGAGGAAACGATCCTGACGGTAGGAACGGCGCATCCTCCGCAGCACGGCATCCGACCCCGACTGCAGCGGCATGTGTAGCTGTGGACAGACGTTCGGCGTCACCGCCATGGCCTCGATGACGTCGTCGGTGAAGTCCCGTGGATGCGGGGAGGTGAACCGTACCCGCTCAAGGCCGTCCACCGTCCCGCAGGCGCGTAGCAGCTTCGCGAACGCTCCGGGGTCGCCCAGCGACCTGCCATAGGAGTTCACGTTCTGGCCGAGCAGAGTGATCTCGAGGACGCCGTCGGCGACCAGTGCCTCGATCTCTGCGAGTACGTCCCCGGGACGGCGGTCGGTCTCCTTGCCCCGCAGGCTCGGCACAATACAGAAGGTGCAGGTGTTGTCGCAACCGACGCTGATACTCACCCATGCCGAATGATGCGTCGCTCGACGTGACGGAAGTGCGCTGGGGAAGACCTCCAACGCCTCGGCGATCTCGACCTCGGCGCTCGCGTTGTGCCGCGCGCGCTCCAGCAGGACGGGTAGCCGGTGCAGGTTGTGGGTACCGAACACGACGTCCACCCAGGGAGCACGTTCGGTGATCAGCCCGCGGTCCTTCTGCGCGAGGCAACCGCCGACAGCTATCTGCATACCCGGGTTGTCCTTCTTGACCGGATACATCTGGCCCAGGTTGCCGTAGAGCCTGTTGTCCGCATTCTCCCGCACCGCGCAGGTGTTGAACACCACCAGGTCGGCAGTGTCATCGGTATCGGCCGGAACGTAGCCGGCGGCCTCCAGCATGCCGGCGATCCGCTCGGAGTCGTGAACGTTCATCTGACACCCGAACGTACGGACCTGGTAGCTGCGGGGACTCACCCGGCCAGCCTACGGGGTATACACCCTAACGGGCGGTCTCGACGGCGCGGGTCTCCCGGACCACCGTGACTCGGATCTGACCAGGGTAGGTCAGCTCGTCCTCGATCTGCTTGGCCACATCGCGGGCCAGCATGTGGGCGGCAATGTCGTCGACCTGGTCCGGCACCACCATCACCCGGACCTCACGGCCGGCCTGCATGGCGAAAACCTTCTCGACACCGGGATGCTCGGCGGCGATCTGCTCGATGCGCTCGAGACGCTTGACATAGGACTCGAGGCTTTCCCGGCGAGCGCCCGGCCGCCCACCGGAGATCTGATCGGCGGCCTGGGTGAGTACCGCCCCGATCGAACGCGGCTCAACCTCGTTGTGGTGCGCCTCGATGGCGTGGACGACCTCCTCATCCTCGCCGTAACGCCGCGCAATCTCCGATCCGATGAGGGCATGACTGCCCTCCACCTCGTGGGTCAGCGCCTTACCGAGATCGTGCAGCAACGTCCCCCGCTTGGCCAGCGTCGGGGGCAGGCGCAGTTCAGCGGCCATGATGCCGGCCAGGTGAGCCGACTCGACAAGATGCGCGAGGACGTTCTGGCCGTAGCTGGTCCGGTATCGCAGCCGGCCGAGGAGCGCGATCAGCTCAGGATGCATCTCCGCGATCCCGGTCTGCACAAGCGCGTCCTCGCCGGCGCGCACGCATCTCGCCTCGACCTCACGCTTCGCCCGCTCGTACTCCTCCTCGATTCGGTGCGGGTGGATCCGCCCGTCCGTGACAAGAGCCTCCAGCGCAATCTTGCCGATCTCGCGTCGTACCGGGTCAAAGCAACTGAGCAGGACCGCCTCGGGGGTGTCGTCAATGATGACGTTCACCCCGGTGACCGACTCGAACGACCGGATGTTTCGTCCCTCGCGGCCGATGATGCGGCCCTTCATCTCGTCGCTGGGCAGGTGCAGTACGGACACGACCGACTCCGTGGTCGCCTCCGAGGCGACCCGCTGGATCGCGAGTGTCACGATCTTTCGTGCCCGCTCCTCGCCCTGCTCACGGGCTTGCGCCTCAATGTCGCGGACCAGCACGGCCGCGTCCCGGCGGGCGTCAGCCTCGACAATCTTGACGAGTTCGGCCCGCGCCTGGACAGCGGTGAGCCGGGCCGCGTGTTCGAGGGTCCGGCGACGTTCGTCCTCCAGATCCACCAGTTCCGCCCGACGCCGACCAAGCTCAGCGTCCTGGACGGTGAGGCCATGGTCGCGGACCTCGATCTGGCGGGCCTGCTCCTCGAGCGCCGTGGCCCGGGTCTCCAGGCGCTGTTCTCGCTGGACGAGTCGGGTGTCCTGCGCATGCAGCTCCGCGCGTAGCGCCCGCACCTCCGCCTCGGCCTGTGTCCGAAAGGTCTCCGCCGCCTTCCGGCCCGCTTCGCGTGCTTCCGCCTCGGCAAGGGAGCCACGCAGCGCGGATTCGGCCTCCACCCGTTCCCGAAGCGCCTGCGCGGTC
Organism: Frankia sp. Cppng1_Ct_nod; assembly: GCF_920656135.1. Classification (NCBI taxonomy): domain Bacteria; kingdom Bacillati; phylum Actinomycetota; class Actinomycetes; order Frankiales; family Frankiaceae; genus Frankia; species Frankia sp. Cppng1_Ct_nod. The sequence continues at coordinate 25,900 of NZ_CAKKTK010000020.1, forward strand.
CCTTCCGCCCGGCGTAGAAGTTCCGCGGCATCCCGCTCCGCCTGTTCGCGAAGCTCGGCTGCCTGCCTGAAGATCTCGGCGGCCTCGGGCCGTACCGTTTCGAGATCAGCTTCGGGAGGTGCGATCCCCTGGCCGTCGGCAGGTTCGGTCAGCTGCCCGTCGCCCGTGCGGGAACGAGGCCCTGCCAGAGCTCCCGAGCTCAACACCCGAACCAGAAGCACAGCTATGACCGTCAGGCCCATGAGTACACAGGCCCCAAGCACAGCGAGGAGAACACCCATCGGTCCTCCTCCCGCTACCGACATAGCCCGCGATGAGCGGGCCGGAGCGGTAAGGGACCCACGAAACGGACCCTCTGCGGAACTTCAGCCCGAGTCGCTACCGAGAAATGATTGAGCCCAGGCAAGCAGAACGGCGTCCGCGGACGCCGCAATCCGGGCCAGCCACCCTCGTGTGAAGTTGTTTCACGCTATCGGAACCGCGTCAGCGCGGGAGTCCTCTCACCTTTGGTGAGAGTAGGTCTGCGACTCGTGCACGGTCAAGAAAAGCCGTTGGCGGCCCTGAGCGTCTCTAGCCGTCGGAAGCGCCCCCGAGCTCCTCCGTGACCACCCGTACCGCAAGATCGAAAGGGTAGCCACGTCGGCCGAGTAACGCGGTCAGGCGTCGGACACGGACATGCACCGCCAGGTCGTCCATGGCCGGCAGTCGCCGCCGCACCAGCTCCCGTGCGGTGACCTCCTCGTCGTCGGCGTCCACTTCGGCCAGCGCCACGAACGAGATCTCCGGGTCCACCCCACGTCGACGCAGCTCCTGGGCAAGCCCCCGTCGGCCGAGACCCCGGTTCACCCGGGCGGACGATACCAGTGCCCGGGCGAACGCAGCATCGTCGACGAGACCCACCTCGACGAGACGGTCGAGCACCGCATCCGCCGTTTCCGGATCAATGCCGCGGCGACCCAGGACGGCTGCCAGTTCCGCACGGCTTCGCGGCCGGGCTTCAAGCTGGTGCAGACAGATCTCCCTGGCTCTGGCGGTAGGGCTGACATCTGGGTCCGTGCCCGCTCCTCGACCACGATCCATCGCGGAGCGGGCATTGCCGTCACCCGGTGACATCATCACCATCGATCAGTGCCTCGGTACCGGTCAGAGATCTATCGGTGGCGGGGAAGCCGGGTCAGCGTCAACCCTCGGCACCAGACCGAGCGTTTCCTTGATCCGCTTCTCGATCTCGTTTGCCAGATCCGGGTTTTCCCGCATGAAGGAGCGCGCGTTCTCCTTGCCCTGACCCAGCTGATCACCATCGTAGGTGTACCAGGCTCCGGACTTACGGATGATGCCGTGTTCGACACCCATGTCGATCAGAGAACCCTCTCGGCTGATACCCCCGCCATAGACGATGTCGAACTCCGCCGTGCGGAACGGAGGTGCCATCTTGTTCTTCGCGACCTTCACGCGGGTACGGTTACCCACGGCCTCCGATCCGTCCTTCAAGGTCTCGATACGGCGAACGTCCAGGCGCACGGAGGCATAGAACTTCAGCGCCTTACCACCCGTGGTCGTCTCAGGCGAACCGAACATGACCCCGACCTTTTCCCGGAGCTGGTTGATGAAGACGGCGGTCGTGCCCGAATTCGAGAGCGCGCCGGTGATCTTGCGCAGGGCCTGGGACATCAGCCTGGCCTGGAGGCCGACATGACTGTCGCCCATTTCACCTTCGATCTCGGCCCTGGGCACCAGAGCCGCCACCGAGTCGATGACGATGATGTCGATCGCGCCGGACCGGATGAGCATGTCGGCGATCTCCAGCGCCTGTTCACCGGTGTCGGGTTGGGAGACCAGTAGCGCGTCGGTGTTGACGCCGAGCTTGGCCGCGTAGTCGGGGTCGAGCGCATGCTCGGCGTCGATGAAAGCGGCGATCCCGCCGGCCGCCTGGGCGTTCGCGACGGCGTGTAGCGCCACGGTCGTCTTCCCGGACGACTCCGGACCGTAGATCTCCACGATCCGCCCGCGAGGAAGCCCACCGATGCCGAGCGCCACATCCAGGGCGATGGAACCGGTCGGGATGACCTGGATCGGTGGGCGGGTCTCGTCACCGAGCCGCATCACCGAGCCCTTGCCGAACTGCTTGTCGATCTGAGCGAGGGCGTTCTCCAACGCCTTCTCACGGTCGAGTCCTGCCATGGGAGTCACTCCAGGCTGAGGTCGTCGAGTCTTGGCCACGTTGGCGACGGTAGGGGGCGGGTCCGACAATTTCGAGCACCGGGTCCGGTCTGTGGATAACCAGCCTGCCCCGACGAACCGGAACACTCGACATCCACAGTAGCCGAACATTCGTTCGACCACCTGGCCGACACCCCGAAAACGGGCTCAGCGCTCCCTGGCGGACAGGTCGAACTCGTCGCACACGGCCCGCCAGACAGCCTTCGCGTCATCACCGCGCGCCAGCGCGTCGTGCACCGTCACCCCGCCCAACCCGGCGACAACATGGTCGCGGGCAACCGACTCCGCGTAGCCGGAGCCGAACTGGTTGTTCATCCGCGCCCAGAACTCGGTCAGTCGCACGGTTGTCAGTCTCCCGTTTCCTCGGAGTGTCGTACCCAGGAGGCAGACTCGGACCATGTCCGCCCGATCCTCCCTCGCGCCGTTCTCGGCCCCCACCCGGGCCTGGTTCACGAGCGTCTTCGCAGCGCCGACACCCGCGCAGGCAGGGGCGTGGCAGGCGATCAGCGGCGGTGACAACGTCCTTGTCATCGCTCCGACCGGCTCAGGCAAGACGCTTGCAGCCTTCCTCTGGTCATTGGACCAGCTCATCCGCGCCGACCCGCCGACCGAGCCCGCCCGGCGGTGTCGCGTGCTCTACGTCAGCCCGCTCAAGGCGCTGGCCGTGGATGTCGAACGCAACCTGCGGGCCCCGCTCACGGGAATCCGGGCGGCCGCGCAACGCCTCGGCCTACCCGAACCCGACGTGACCGTGGGCATCCGGTCCGGTGACACCCCGGCCGGCGAACGGCGGGCTTTCAGCCGCATCCCACCGGACGTGCTCATCACCACCCCCGAATCGCTGTTCCTGATCCTGACCAGCCGGGCTCGGGAGTCGCTGCGCGGGGTTCGGACGGTGATCGTGGACGAGGTGCACGCCGTGGCCGGTACGAAACGCGGCGCGCACCTCGCCCTCAGCCTGGAACGTCTCGACGCGCTGTTGGAAACACCCGCCCAACGGGTGGGCCTGTCAGCGACCGTGCGCCCGGTCGAGGAGGTCGCGCGGTTCCTCGGCGGGGCCCGCCCGGTCACGATCGTCCGCCCGCCGACCACGAAGACGCTACAGATCGACGTGGTCGTACCCGTTGCGGACATGACCCGCCTCGACGGGACCCAGGCCGGGCCGGAACCAAAGGCGTCGATCTGGCCCGCCGTCGAGGAGCGGATCCTCGACCTCGTCCTCGCCCACCGCTCGACGATCGTGTTCGCCAACTCCCGGCGGCTCGCCGAACGGCTGTGCGCCCGGCTGAACGAGGCATACGCCGACCGGATGGATGCCGCCGACCGGATTGCCGCCGACCAGCCCGGGACCGCGAACCGGACCGTGCCGAGAGCTCCCGAGCAACGCACCCCGGCGGAGCTGATGGGCAACGCCGGGTCCGGCCGGCCGACCGACGCGGCCCCGGTCGAGGTGGCTCGAGCCCATCACGGCAGCGTCAGCCGGCAGCAGCGAGCGCTCATCGAGGACGACCTCAAGGCCGGGCGGCTGCCCGCGGTGGTGGCCACCTCCAGCCTGGAACTCGGCATCGACATGGGAGCGGTCGACCTCGTCGTCCAGGTCGAGTCCCCGCCGAGCGTCGCGGTCGGGATGCAGCGGGTGGGACGCGCCGGGCACCAGGTCGGGGCCGCGAGCCGGGGGGTGATCCTGCCCAAGCACCGGGGTGACCTGCTGGCATGCGCGGTCGTCGCCGAGCGGATGCGTGACGGAGGGATCGAGGAACTGCGATATCCGCGCAACCCGCTGGACGTCCTCGCCCAGCAGATCGTGGCGATGATCGCGATGGAGTCGTGGGCGGTCGACGACCTCGCCGCGTTGGTCCGCCGCGCCGCACCGTTCGCGACCCTGCCCTCCTCCGCACTGGACGCGGTGCTGGACATGCTCTCCGGCCGGTACCCGTCCGACGACTTCGCCGAGCTGCGTCCACGCATCGTCTGGGATCGAGGCACGGGCATGCTCACCGGCCGGCCCGGCGCCGGTCGTCTCGCGGTGACCAGCGGTGGAACGATCCCCGATCGAGGCCTGTTCGGCGTCTTCCTCGTCGGGGAGAAGGCGAGCCGGGTCGGGGAGCTGGACGAGGAGATGGTGTACGAGTCCCGGGTCGGTGACGTCGTGCTGCTCGGGTCGTCCAGCTGGCGCATCGAGGAGATCACCCCCGACCGGGTGCTGGTGACCCCCGCGCCCGGGCGTCCGGGCCGGCTGCCGTTCTGGCACGGTGACGCACCCGGACGCCCGGCCGAACTCGGTCGTGCGCTCGGTACCTTCACCCGGATGCTTGCCCGTCTCGGCCCGGCGCGGGCACGCGAACGCATCCAGGCGGCGGGCCTCGACGACTGGGCCGCCGACAACCTGATCGCCTACCTGGCCGAGCAACAGGAGGCCACCGGTCACCTTCCCGACGACCGGACGATCGTCGTCGAACGGTTCCACGACGAGCTCGGCGACTGGCGGCTGGCCGTCCACTCGCCGTTCGGTGCCCCGGTCAACGCGCCGTGGGCGCTGGCCATCGGCGCACGGCTGCGGGCACGCTTCGGCGTGGAGGTGCAGATCATGCATTCCGACGACGGCGTCGTGGCGCGGATACCGGACGCCGACGTGACCCCCACCGCCGACGTCGTCGTGTTCGACCCGGACGACGTCGAGGCGGCGGTCCGCGACGAGGTGGGGGGTAGCGCACTGTTCGCGAGCCGGTTCCGGGAGTGCGCGGGGCGGTCGCTGCTGCTGCCCCGACGCAACCCGGGCCGGCGGACACCGCTGTGGCAGCAGCGCCAGCGCAGCGCCCACCTGCTGGAGGTCACAGCACGGTTCGACAACTTCCCGATCGTGCTGGAGACCATGCGGGAATGCCTGCAGGACGTCTTCGACGTCCCGGCCCTGACCGGGCTCATGCGCGACATCGCCTCGCGGACCCTGCGGGTGGTGGAGGTGCAGACCGCTGCGCCGTCGCCGTTCGCCCGGTCCATGCTGTTCGGTTACGTCGCCGCGTTCATGTACGCCGCAGACACCCCCCTGGCCGAGCGCCGGGCCCAGATGCTCGCGTTGGACAGCTCCCTGCTCGCGCAGCTGCTGGGCCAGGCCGACCTGCGGGAACTGATCGACACGGCCGTCCTCGTTCAGGTGGAGGCCGAGTTGCAGCGGCTTGCGCCCGACCGGCACGCACGCGATGTCGAGGGGGCGGCCGATCTACTGCGCATGGTCGGTGACCTCAGCGAGCCCGAGGCGCTCGCCCGCGGTGCCACCCCGGCCCGGCTCACCGAGCTCGTCGAGACGCACCGCGCGTTACGGGTCCGCATCGCCGGCGAGCAACGGTGGGTGGCGGTCGAGGACGCCGGACGCCTCCGTGACGCCCTCGGCATCCCGGTCCCCCCCGGCGTTCCCACGACTTTCACCGAACCGGTCCGTGATCCCCTGGGTGACCTGCTCTCGCGTTACGCCCGCACGCACGGACCGTTCGACACCGAAACCGCCGCGCGCCGGTTCGGCCTCGGTGTCGCCGTGGTTACAGCAGGCCTAGAACAGATGCTCGCGGCCGGCCGGCTCGTCCGCGGTGAACTGCGTCCGGGTGGGACCGGCGAGCAGTGGTGTGACGAAGGTGTGCTGCGTGTCCTGCGCCGGCGCAGCCTGGCGGCTTCGCGTCGGGAGATCGAGCCTGCGCCGGTCCGGACCTTCGCCCGGTTTCTGCCCGCATGGCAGTCGGTGTCACGCGGGCAGGGCAGCTCCGGCTCGCACGGGGGCTCGCGCGGCGTCGACGCGGTAGCACGGACCATCGAGCAGCTCCAGGGCGCGCTCATCCCGGCCAGCGCCTGGGAGCAGCTTGTCCTGCCGAACCGGGTGCCGGACTACAACCCGGCTATGCTTGACGAACTGTGCGTGTCCGGAGAGGTGCTGTGGGTGGGCGCGGGCGGGCTGCCCGGCAACGACGGCTGGATGACGTTCGTCCTCGCGGACACCGCGCCCCTGCTGCTGCCGACCGCGATACCGGACGCGGCGATCACCCCCCTGCACACCGCCGTACTCGAGGCCCTGGACGGACAGACGGCGTTGTTCTTCCGCGCGTTGTCGGACCGGACCGGGAGCCTCGACGACACCGCTCTCACGACCGCCCTGTGGGATCTGGTGTGGGCCGGTCTGGTCACGAACGACACCCTCGCCCCGCTGCGGGCCTCGCTGGGCACCCGGCACGGCGCAGGACCGGGGACCCGCCGAAACTCGCGGGTGCGGCCGGCGCGGTACGCGCGCCCGGGGCTAGCGCGCCCGGCGATGCCGCAACGGGCAGGCCCGCCGACGGTCGCGGGCCGTTGGTCACTGCTGCCCGAACGGGACCCCGACCTGACGCTACGGGCCCACGCCCAGGCCGAAGCCCTACTCGAGCGCTACGGGATCGTCACCCGTGGTGCGGTCACGGCCGAGCGGGTACCAGGCGGCTTCGCGGGCGTGTACCGCATCCTGTCCGCGTTCGAGGATGCCGGCAGGTGCCGGCGCGGCTACTTCGTGGAGTCTCTCGGCGCAGCCCAGTTCGCCATCCCCGGCGCGGTCGACCGGTTGCGGGCGGTCGGGGCCGGACCGGCCGTGCTCGTGCTGGCCGCGGCCGACCCGGCGAACCCCTACGGTGCCGCCCTGCCGTGGCCGGCACCGACGAACGGCGGCCACAAACCGGGCCGCGGACCCGGCGCACTGGTCGTCCTTGTCGACGGTGAACTGGTGCTGTATGTGGAGCGCGGTGGCAGGACGCTACTGACATGGACGCACGACCCTGCCCGGGTGCAACCCGCGGTGGACGCCCTCGCCCTTGCCGTACGGGAGGGCTGGCTTGGCCCGCTGTCGGTCGAGAAGGCCGATGGTCAGGCCGTGTTGACCAGTGAACTGCTGACCAGTGAGCTCGGTTATGCGCTCGAACGCGCGGGTTTCCATCCCACTCCGCGCGGCCTGCGGCTTCGTGCCTGAACCCGGGTGCCTGAACCCGGGTGCCTGAACCCGGGTGCCTGAGGTTCAACGCATGAGTTCGCGCAGGCCGTCAGCGAACCCGCGCAGGGATGCGGTCTGACGTTCAAGGCTGCCGACCGGCCCCAGCGCCAGGGCCGACGCCGACGCCGACGCGAGCAGGTCACTGGCGGCAGCCAGCATGCTGTCGAGGCCTTCCACCGCGGCGTTCATCGAGCCGACCAGTTCCAAGAGCGTCCTGGTGATCTCAGCCCGGCGATCGCCGTCCGCGACCGCCCGGGCGGCCGACTCGCAGGCCAGGACCCGGGCGGCCTGGAACCGGAGGCCGTCCACCACCTCCGCGGCGGGCACCATCGCGGCACGGACCGTCGCCGCGGCCGGTCCGGCCGGCAACGCTCGCAGCATCGTGCCGAGCGCCGTCATCGCCGCCTCGCCGCGGTACAGCGGTTTCGCCGCCGCCGAACCGCGCAGCATCAACCGGGACGGCAGCGGCGCGGTCGGGAGCGGCAGGACCGTCGGCGGCGGTGTCGACAGCCGCGATTGGCGCCAGGACAGGCCTGCACGAGCGAGGGCGCCGGCTCCGACGACCAGCCACCCCCAGGTTCCCTCCACCACGGCCACGCCGGGGGTGAGTACGGCCACCCCGGCCCACATCCGCGCGGACCGGGAAGCCCGCCGCGCCTGGCGCGACCGGGTCCGTACCAGCCGCTGTTCGCCGCGCAGGAGGCTCCGGCGTTCGAGATCGGCGCGGAGCCGGTCCGGCATGCGGCTCACCACCATCATCCCGATTCCGGTCAGGATTCCGGCTGGCCGGAGGAACCCTTGTCGAGGGACAGTTGGTCGCCTGCGCCTGAACCGGCCGGCAGGGAACCCGATGCGGCCGACGACGATCCCGAGCCGGCTGCCAGGGCCGTACGGATCTCCGCCAGCCGGTTGGACGCCTTCGCGTCCAACGATGCCCTGCGGATCTCCAGCATCCGGGCCTCCACGCCCTGGGACGCGAGCTCGTGGCGTCCCAGGGAGACGGCATAGCGCTGCTCGACCTTGTCCCGAACCTGCGCGAGCGTGGGTGTGTCACCCGGCGGAGTGAGCTGGGACATGCCGTCCAGTGCCTTGCTCATCTGCTCCTGCATGGCGGCGTGCTCGATCTGGGTCAGCAGTCGGGCACGCTCCGCAAGCTGCCCCTGCAACCGCGCGGTGTTGTCCTCCACCGCACGGCGGGCCTGCTCGGCCGAGCGAGCCGCCTGCTGGTGCAGGTTCTTGAGGTCTTCGAGGGAACCCTCAGCGGCCACGAGCTGACCGGCGAACGCCTGCGCGGTCTGCTCGTAGCGTTCGGCCGCTGCCGTATCGCCTTTTGCGCCGGCCGCGTCCGCGAGCACAAGGGCCTGGCGCGCGGAGTCGGCAAGGTTCTCGACCTCGTCGATCTGGCGCGCCATCCGCATCTCCAGCTGCCGCTGATTTCCCACGACCGCGGCGGCCTGCTGGACGAGTGCCCTGTGCTGCTGCTGCGCCTCGGTGATCGCCTGGTCGATCTGGACGCGCGGGTCGGCCTTCTCGTCCAACTTCCGGTTCGCAGACGCGGAAAGGTAGCGGTACAACTTGCGGACGACGTTCGCCATGTATCGATCGTCGCACGTCGGCTCGGAGGTGGTGAGCCCCCGACCCCGAAAAGGAACTCCCAGCTACGCGGCGCGGTCGACCACTGCGGTGGTGGTGCCAACCCCGCGACTCTGCATGGCGGCCATCGGTGGCATGCCACCCACCGGACCACCGACCCGTGGCCCACCGGCTGCGAACTCGGCGAGCTCCAGATCGTCGCTCACCTCGCGCAACAGGTCGGCGAGGCGGACGCCGAGCGCGTCGCAGATCGAGGCGAGCAGCTCGGAACTCGCCTCCTTCTGGCCTCGCTCGATCTCGGAGAGGTACCCGAGCGAGACCCTCGCGACGGAGGACACCTCACGAAGGGTCCTATGTTGATCTTGACGGCGGCGGCGCAATGCCTCGCCGAGCATGCGTCGGAGCAGGACCATCGTGCCTCCTCCTTCGTCCTCGGGCTGGGCCTACCGTATACCTGCCGTCCACCGAGATGGCCGGCCGTTGATGCGACTGTAACTATGTAAGCAACCCGCGTCCGGCGATTCGTTCCCGTCAACGGGTATGAACCGACAGGGTACGCCGAAGAGCGTCCAACGCCTGGACGACCGCGTAGGTCCGGTTCTGTGGACGGTCGCCGAGCAGCCGCACGGACCGGGTCAGCAGCCCGAAAGGTCCCACCATGCCGATGTGCAAGGTCCCGACAGGTTTGCCCTCCTGCTCGTCAGGACCGGCCACACCGGTCACGGCCAGCCCGTGGGTCGCCCCCAGCAGGTCCCGGACACCCGTGGCCATCGCCGCGGCCGCTTCGGGAGACACCGCGCCGTTGGTGGCAAGCACGTCGCCGTCGACCCCGAGCACCGATGCCTTGGCGTCCGTGGCGTAGGCGACCACCGCACCCCGCAACACCGCGCTCGCGCCTGGAACGTCGGTGAGCCGGCCCGCCAGCAGGCCGCCCGTCAACGACTCGGCGACGGCAAGCGTCTCGCCCCGGTCCGCGAGCAGCCGCACGACGGTTCCCTCCAGCGTGTCCTCGTCGGCGCCGTAGAGCGCGATACCGAGCGCGACCCGCGCCGCCTCCTCGACCGGCTCGATAATCTTCTGAGCTGCGGCCCGGTCACCGGCACGGGCGCTGATCCGTACCCGGGTCTGACCGCCGCTGGCCAGGAAGGCGATCGTCGGGTTCCCGATGGGAGCGAGCCTGTCGATCTCCCCCGCGAGGGCCTCCGCCACGACCGACTCCCAGACCCCCGCGGTCCGCAGCACCCGGTGCACCACGACCGCCGGCTCCCCTGCCCGGCGGAGCAGGTCAGGCAGGACCGACCCGGTGAACATGGGATACATCTCGTGGGGCACGCCGGGCATCGCGTACACCACGCCACCCGCCGTCTCCAGACGGATCCCGGGCGCGGTACCCACCTCGTTCGGCAGCGGCTCGGCGCCTTCGGGAAGGTCCGCCTGCCGGTAGTTCATCTCCGGCGCCCTGACGCCCGAGCCGGTCGACCCCTCCCGCCCGAGGGCACGGAACCGCCGACGCAGCATCGCCTCCAGGAAGGGGTCGCGACGCAGGCCCACCCCGGCGGCCCGGGCGATCCCCTCCCTGGTCAGATCGTCCTGGGTCGGCCCGAGACCGCCCGTCATGATGACGGCGTCGGCTCGGCCCAGGCCCTCGGAGACCCTGGTCGCGATCATCTCGATGTCATCGCCCACCACCGTGGACGTCGTCAGGACCACACCCACGTCGGCAAGCTGCCGCCCGAGCCATGCGGCGTTGCCGTTGACGATGTCCCCGAAGAGCAGCTCGTCGCCCACCGCCAGCAGTTCAGCCCGCATCACTGTCCTCCAGTAACCCTTCGGTAACCGACGTTCCCCGCCGCCGCAACGCGAGCGCCCGTCCCACATAGTCCAGACCTGTGACGGCGGCGACCAGCACCCCGGCGGCGAGAATGACCGCCCGGGCCGAGGCGGCCGTCCCTTCCAACGGAAGGACGTAAAGTCCGATCGCACAGTTGAGCAACAAGGTTTTCAGCTTGCCTCCGCGGCTGGCGGCCATGACCCCATGGCGGATCACCCACAGACGCAGGAACGTGACGCCGGTCTCCCGGACCGCGACGACGATCGTCACCAACCATGGCAGATCACCCAGCAGCGACAGGGACACCAACGCGGCGCCGGTGAGAGCCTTGTCCGCGATCGGATCGAGGATGATCCCGAAATCGGTGACGATACGCCTGCTGCGGGCCACGTATCCATCGATCTGGTCGGTGACCGCGGCGACCGCATAGGCGACGAAGGCCGCCACCCGCCACACCGTGGCATGGCCACCGCCGGTGAACATGAGCACCACGAACACCGGAACGAGCGCGAGCCGCATGACGGTGAGTGCGTTGGCCAGGTTGACCCGACTGACGACAGCGTCCGGCTCGGGTGCGGTCACGTCGTTACGGAATCGACGACGTCGACGAACTCGGCGACCAGGTCCACGCCCTCGGCCGCCACCACCTTGGCGCTCACCAGATCCCCGACACGCAGGTCGGTGACAGGTCCGGTCGGTACCCGCACCGTGCACGCTCCGTCGACGTCGGGCTGCTGGTGCGCCGCGCGTCCGTACGCCAACCCACCGGCGATCTCCTCGACGAGCACCTCGACGCCTGAGCCGATCCGCGACTCGGCACGTACGGCGGTCAGTTGCTCCACCAGATCGGTCAGGCGCCGGTGGCGCCGGCTCACGGTTGCCGGCGCCACCTTGTCAGGCAGATTCGCGGCCTCGGTACCGTCTTCGTCGGAGTAACCGAACACCCCGACGGCGTCGAGGTCCGCGTCCTCAAGGAAGCGTTCGAGGATCGCGACATCCGCCCTCGTCTCCCCCGGGAAACCGACGATGACGTTCGAACGTGCCCCGAGCTCCGGCGCGAACGAGCGAGCCCTGGCCAGCAGCTCGCAGAAGGCGTCGGCGCCACCGAAACGGCGCATCCGCCGCAGCACCGACGGGCTCGCGTGCTGGAAGGACAGATCGAGGTAGGGAGCGACTCCGGGGGTGGTCAGCAACGTCTCCAGCAGGGACGGACGTACCTCCGCAGGCTGCAGATACACGGCGCGGACCCGCACCACCCCGCTGATCGCGGCAAGCTGGGGAAGCAGCTTCTCCAGCGCCCGCAGGTCCCCGAGGTCCTTGCCGTAGGAGGTCGAGTTCTCGCTGACCAGGACGAGTTCCCGCACACCCTGACCGGCGAGCCACTCGGCCTCGGCGAGGACGTCGTGGGGCGGGCGGGAGACATGCGAACCGCGAAAGGTCGGGATCGCGCAGAACGCGCAGCGTCGGTCGCAGCCGCTGGAGATCTTCAGGGGCGCGACGGGACCGCCGGCCAGCCGTTGCCGCAGAACAGGCGGGCCGGACGCCGGCCCCACCCGCGCCTGGTCCTGCGCCGGCTCTGTCCGCTCCCTCGAGGCCTGCCGGTCGACCGGGGTGATCGGCAGCAGTGTCCGCCGGTCACGCGGGGTGTGTGCCTTCGGCGCCTCACCACGCAGGACCGCGTCCAGGTGCGTGCCCAGAGCCGGATAGGCGTCGAAACCGAGGACCGCGTCCGCTTCCGGGAGGCTGTCGGCGAGTTCCCGTCCGTATCGTTCGGCCAGGCAACCCACGGCGACCACCGCCTTCGGGCCGCCGGCACCGTCGCGCAGGTCGGCCGCGGCGAGCACCGTGTCGATCGAGTCCTTCTTCGCGACCTCGACGAAGCCGCAGGTGTTGACGACCACCGCGTCGGCGCCGGCCGGGTCGTCCACCACCGTCCAGCCGTCGACCCCGAGCCGCGCCGCAAGCTCCTCGGAGTCCACGTCGTTGCGGGAACACCCCAACGTGATCAGTGCGACACGGCGAACTGGGCGATCGGGCACGACGTCAGGCTACCGGGGCGCCGAGTCACCAACAGCACAGTCCCCCGACGCGCCGATACCAACACGAACAGTAACTACCTGGCCCGGACTGCCGCTGGGGCCGATGCCGCGCCCGTTACACGACACGTCCACCGCTCCCGCGTTACCGATCCTGATCTCCATCGACCGGGCCGCGGTCAACGTCCGGCTGTCGCCAGGCTGCAGGATCTGCTGCAGCAGTACCCGTCTGGTCTCGTCGCGTGCCTCCAGCCAGCTCGGGTTGTCCCTGACAGCCACCTGGACGTTGACCCCGTCCAGCCGGGCCACGGTGGACCGGGTGGGCGCGGGCGAGGCCGGCATGGTGGAGGCGGTCGGCGTCACGACCGTGGCGCCGACGGTCGGGTTGCGGGCCGAGCTGCCGGAGCCCCCCGGAAGCAGGAAGGCGAGCAGCGCCAGCACGCAGACCGCGGCCAGCGAGACGCCCATGGCGGGCGCCCAGGGGAATCCCCGCCCCCGCCCGCGCCCGTTCCTGCCGGTCAGGGGATCGAACTCCCGCGAGGGGAACACCTGCGGCTGGGTCATCCGGCTGTGCGCCCGGTCGAACTCCGCTATCAGCGGCACCGGGTCGATCCCGAGCGTCCGAGAAATGCCACGAATATGACCACGCGCATACACGGAGCCACCACAACCGCTGAAGTCGTCGTTCTCCATCTGCCGGATGAGCGTGGCGCGAACGTTGGTGCGGTCGCTCACATCAGCAACGGACAGACCCTGCTCGGCACGCGCCGCGGCGAGCGCGGCACCCACACCGCCGGGGGACACAGTCGGGTCAGCGGACCGCATGGCCAACCTCCGCACCGGTCGGATCGGCTGTACCACCGAGTCTACGGTCGCCGGCCGATTGCCGACAGCGCACCCCGGTGGCCACCAGCACCGTCACTATCCATTACGCAGGGTTGTCAGAAGACCCTCTAGTTCATCCGGCATGACCAACACATCCCGAGCCTTCGAACCTTCGCTGGGACCGACGATGCCGCGACTTTCCATGAGGTCCATCAACCGGCCGGCCTTTGCGAAACCCACCCGTAGTTTGCGCTGAAGCATCGACGTCGACCCGAACTGGGTGGATACCACCAGTTCGACGGCTTGCAGGAACAACTGGAGATCGTCACCGATCTCCTCGTCGACATCCTTCTTGGACTCGCCACCGCCGGCGAACACGTCTTCGCGGAAGGCCGGAGCCGCCTGCTCCTTCGTGTGCGCGACAATTGCCGCTATCTCCTCCTCGGAAACAAACGCGCCCTGGATGCGTGCCGGCTTACCGGCACCCATCGGCAGGAACAGCGCGTCGCCAAGCCCTACGAGCTTTTCCGCACCGGTCTGGTCGAGGATGACCCGGCTGTCCGCCAACGACGAGGTCGCGAACGCCAACCGCGACGGCACATTTGCCTTGATAAGCCCTGTCACCACGTCCACGGACGGCCGCTGCGTCGCCAACACGAGATGGATGCCGACGGCCCGCGCCATCGCCGTGATCCGACAGATCGCGTCCTCCACGTCCCGGGGAGCGACCATCATCAGATCCGCGAGCTCGTCCACTATCGCCAGGATGTACGGATACGGCGTGTACACACGCTCCGACCCCGGCGGTGCCACGATCTCCCCCGCTCGGACCTTGCGGTTGAAGTCGTCCACATGCCGGACCCCGCACGAGGCGAGATCCTCGTAGCGGTTCTCCATCTCCTTCACGACCCACTGCAACGCGTCCGCAGCCTTCTTCGGACTCGTGATGATCGGCGTGATCAGATGTGGAATACCCTGGTAGTTCGTCAGTTCGACCCGTTTCGGGTCGACCAGCACCATCCGCACCTGGTCAGGAGTGGCCCGCGCCAGCACACTCGTGATCAGCGTGTTGATACACGTCGACTTACCCGCACCGGTCGCACCCGCGATGAGGATGTGGGGCATCTTCGCGAGATTCGCGACGACATAGCCGCCCTCGATGTCCTTGCCGAGCCCCACCAGCAGCGGATGCGGGTTGCCGGTCGACTCCTCACTGCGCAGCACGTCACCGAGCGAGACCAGCTCCCGGTCGGTGTTCGGGATCTCGATACCCACCGCGCTCTTACCCGGAATCGGACTGATGATCCGGACATCCGGGCTCTTCACCGCATAGGCGATGTTCTTGGCCAGCTGGGTGATCCGTTCCACCTTCACCGCCGAACCCAGCTCCACCTCGTACCGGGTCACCGTCGGACCCCGAGTGAAACCCGTCACCCGGGCGTCCACCCGGAACTGGGTGAACACGTCCGTCAGCGAAGCGATCACAGTGTCCGTCGCTGCCGACCGCACCTTCGGGGGTGTTCCCTGCTGGAGCAACGTCGGCGACGGCAACACATAGTTGCTGTCGACCAGCCCACCAGCGGTCGGAGCGACGAAATGCTCCACCTGCGACGGATCGGGCAACGGGGTCGGACCAGGGCCTTGTGGCCGGATGCGCGGCGTTCGACGCCGAGCTGCCCCGCCATCGTCTGGACGGGAGTCGACCGCGTGCGCGTCAACGTGCGCGTCAACGTGCGCGTCAACGTCGAAGACATCCGGGTCCGGTGCGGCCCGGGCACGGCGGCCGCGGTTCGCGCGGCGCTCCGGCGTGCCCTCGCCATCCCCGGTCCGATCATCCCCGACCCGGTCATTTCCGGACGGTCCGATCCCGAGCAGGTCGTCCACAAGGCTGCGCGACGTCTGCTGCCGCACCGCGCGGGCGGGCGCAGGCTCGTAATACCGGTCCGCACCGGGTTCGTCATGCCGGTCGTCGGGCGACTCGACGACGACCATGAGCTTGTCCCGGAACTCCCGCAGCCGCTCCGGCACCGCGTGAATCGGGGTCCTCGTGATTACAAGAATGCCGAATGCGCTCACCAGAACCAGCAGTGGGACCGCCAGGTAGGCGGTCACGGCCCCCGACAGCGGGGAACTCGCGACGAACCCGGCGAGCCCGCCCGCGTGCTGCATGGCTCCGGCTCCGGAGCCGAGGTCGGGAACCCCATGCGCGACGTGCAGCAGGCCGAGCGCGCCCAGCCCGAGGGCCGACCAGCCGATCACCACGCGACCGCGGCTGCCCGGATCACTCGGATGCCGGACGAGTCGCCATGTGGCGCTCAGGCCGAACAGGGGCAGCGCCGTCGCACCCACGCCGACCATGAGGTGCAACGTGGCCGAGATGACCCGACCCACCGGCCCGGCCGCGTGGAACCAGACTGCCGCGGCCGTGAGAACGGTGGCGCCGAGTATCGCAAGGGCCACGCCGTCACGCCGGTGGGCCTCGTCGATGTGCAGGTCGCGGGCGCCCCGCCCGACCCTGCGAACCAGATCGCCCAACCTTCTGGCCGTGGCACGCCAGAACCGGATCATCATCCGGATCACCCTTTGGGCGATCAGCAGGGTGAACGGGACGCGAGGCTTACCCGTGGGCGCGCTCGCGGGAACGGCCCTCGCCCGGGATTTCGGTGATCTCTCTGGTTTTCCGGAGACCTTACCGGCAGCCTTACCCGTCTTACCCGCCGCCGGGCGGCGCGCCGGTGCGGCACGGGAGGAAGCCGTCCCACCCCGGGCACGCGGTGGCGTGCCACCAGTCCGCGTGGCCACGCCACGACGGTACTGGTCCGCGGCCGTGTCATCCGGCAACCGCGACCTTCCGGGCGCGTCGCCCCGGCCGGTCCCGGCCCGGCCCGGCACAGACGCCTCAGACCTCGACGACAATCGGAACGATCATTGGGCGACGTCGGTAGGTGTCGCTGACCCAGCGTCCGACCGTGCGCCGCACGAGCTGCTGAAGCGCGCCGACGTCCACCATCCCCGAGCGCATCGCCTCGGCCAGCGCGTCCGTGACGATCCCCCGAACCTGTTCGAAGGCTTCACGGGCGTCAGAGAAGCCGCGGGCCGACAGTTCGGGACCGCCCACCACCTTCCCGGACGCGGCATCCACCACAACCATGATCGTGATGATGCCCTCCTCGCCCAGGATGCGGCGGTCCTTGAGGCTCGACTCGCCGACGTCGCCGACGGCGAGTCCGTCGACGTAGACGTAGCCGCACGGCACCACGCCGACGATGTTCGCCTGCCCGTCGACCAGGTCGACGACCATTCCATCGTCGGCCAGCACGACCCTGTCCGCCGGCACGCCGGTGGCCTCCGCAAGGGCACCATGTGCCCGCAGGTGTCGCCATTCGCCGTGCACAGGCATCACGTTGGACGGCCGCGTCGCGTTGAGGACGTAAAGCAGTTCACCGGCCGGCGCGTGCCCGGAGGTGTGCACCTTCGCCACGCCCTTGTGGACGACCTTCGCGCCCCAACGGGTCAACCCGTTGATCACCCGGTAGACGGCGTTCTCGTTACCCGGGATCAGGCTGGACGCAAGTACCACCGTGTCGCCGGCCTCGATCTGGATGGCATGGTCGCGGTTGGCCATCCTCGACAGCGCGGACAGCGGCTCCCCCTGGGAACCGGTCGAGACGAGGCAGATGTTGCGGTCCGGCAGCGAACCGACGTCACGCAGGTCGACCACGAGGCCCGGTGGCACCCGCAGCAGCCCCAGATCGCGGGCGACCCCCATGTTGCGGACCATCGAGCGTCCCACGAAGCACACCGATCGGCCGTGTGCCTCGGCCGCGTCGAGCACCTGCTGGACCCGGTGCACGTGACTGGCGAAGCAGGCGACGATGATCCGCTTCTTGGCGTCCCGGAACACCCCGTCGAGCACTGGGGCGATCTCCCGCTCGGACGACACGAAGCCAGGCACCTCGGCGTTCGTGGAGTCGGACAGCAGCAGGTCGACGCCCTCGCGACCGAGCCGGGCGAAGCCGCCGAGGTCGGTCAGTCGGCCGTCGAGGGGCAACTGGTCCATCTTGAAGTCGCCGGTGTGCAGCACCAGACCGGCCGGCGTGCGGATCGCGACGGCCAGCGCGTCCGGGATGGAGTGGTTGACCGCGAAGAACTCGCAGTTGAACGGGCCGAAGCTGTGGGTCTGCTCCTCCCGGACCTCAAGCGTGACCGGGTTGATGCGGTGCTCAGCGAGCTTGGCCACGATCAACGCGAGAGTCAGCCGGGAACCCACCAGCGGAATGTCCGCACGTTCACGCAGCAGGTACGGAACAGCACCGATGTGGTCCTCGTGCGCGTGGGTCAGCACCACCGCGTCGATGGCGTCCAGCCTGTCCCGGATGGCGGTGAAGTCCGGGAGGATGAGGTCCACACCCGGCTGGTCCGTCTCGGGGAACAGGACCCCGCAGTCAACGATGAGCAACCGGCCGCCGAACTCGAACACGGTCATGTTGCGCCCGATCTCACCGAGGCCGCCGAGCGCGACAATGCGCAACCCGTCCGGGGGCAGCGATGGTGGCGTTCCCAGCCCGGGGTGGGGATGGCTCACGCGGACCCCACCGTGGCGGTCGCCTCCGCGGACAGCCGGACCCCGGCCGCCGCGAGATCGACGCGTAGTTGCTCGCGTTCGTCGTCGGTCGCGTCCACCAGTGGTGGACGGACTCCTCCGGCAGGCAGTCCGGCCATGTTGAGAGCAGCCTTTGTCATGATCACACCTTGACTCCTGAATATGCCCTCGTACGCCGGAAGCAGACTCAGGTGGAGGGAACGGGCCCGGACCGCGTCGCCCGTGTCGAACGCGTCGATCATGGATCGTATCCGGGGAGTGGCAACATGCCCGACGACGCTGACCACCCCGACGGCACCCACCGACAGCAGTGGGAGATTGAGCATCTCGGTGCCGGAGTAGTACGCAAGACCTGTGCGAGCAAGGACCCACGATGACGCACCAAGATCGTCCTTGGCATCCTTGACTGCGACGATCCGTGGATGGTCGGCGAGCCGTACCAGCGTATCCGTTGCCACCGGCATTCCGGTACGACCTGGGATGTCGTAAATCATCACCGGCAGCGCGGTGGCGTCCGCGACCGTGCGGAAGTGCGCCAGAAGCCCTGCCTGGGGAGGCTTGTTGTAGTAGGGGCTGACCACCAGCAGCCCATGCGCGCCGGCCTTCTCCGCCGCCGTGGCCAGCTCGACCGTGTGCCGGGTGTCACTGGTCCCCACCCCGGCGATCACCGTTGCGCGAGCACCGACAGCTTCCACCACCGTCCGCAGCAACTCGTCCTTTTCCACGTCCGAGGTGGTCGGCGACTCGCCCGTCGTCCCGTTGACGACCAGACCGTCATTGCCGACGGCAACTAGGTGTTCCGCCAGGACGGCCGCACCATCGAGATCGAGTTCACCACCCACAGTGAAAGGGGTGACCATCGCGGTAACCATGCGACCAAAAGGCGCTCGGGACAATACTGACATACCGGTCAATCTAGACCGCACCTCCGACGCACAGGGGACGGCGAGAATGCCGACGACGACGAACAGGAACCTCGACGATAGGCGCTACCCGGCGCGGCCGGCATCCCGGCGATGGCGCCGTGACGACTCGTCCGGCCCCGGTATACCGGATGACCGGACCATGTTCCGGTCCAACCTGGTCCAGAGCTCGATCCGGCCGAGCCGGACAAGACCACGCATACCACCCATGCGCCAGGAGTCGACAGCCACGCCCGACCCGTAGTTCTTCGGCATGCCAACCGTCCCCATGTCGTCCGGTGCCCGTCTCATCCGGAACCGGCGCCGTCCGGTCCCAGCGCTGTCCGGTTCTCCCGCCGGCGATCAGTTTACCCGCCCGACCGCTACAGCGAAGTGTGCCAGCCAAATGCTGCCCGCATACCGGCTGTCACCGCCAGGGCCATCAGCAGAGCAAGCAGGACGAGTTTGAACGGTCCGAGCACCCAGGCGGCAAGGCTGCTGCGCTCCCGGGTGAGCAGCACCGTGGCCGCGAACGAGGACGGTATGGCCACCACCGCCACCGCGTTGGTATCGAGCTGGAAGGGCAGCGCGGACAGCCCCACCGTGAGCACCATCAGGACACCGATCGCGAGGTTCATCCGTGAGACATCACGAGACACGCTGAGCCCCACGAGCAGTTTCGCCCGCGCCGGCCGGCGTGCGTCGGTGGTGTAGTAGGCGTACACCTCGCGGTTACGCTGGACATCCTCGACAAACGTCCGTTCGACCGGCCGGTTGAACAGATCGATCACGATCGGATTACGGATCTCGATGCTCGTGTCGTCGGTCCCCACACTGACGTGGTAACTACCCGGACCACCCGGATCGAGATCCACCAGCGCAACCGGGTTGACCAGCCAGCTCCACAGCGAACTGCTCCACATGGACCGGTCAGCGCCACGGAGCGGGCTCCAACGATCCACCAGCGTCCGCCGTTCCTCCCTCATTTTGATCAATGCGGGCCGATAGGGGTCGAGCGTCACCGCCGCGAGCGCCTCCCACCGCCGGCCGTACTCGGCGACCGTCGACAGCACGGGAACAGCCGGGTCTCCGCCAGCACGGAGCTCGTCGATCCAGGCGACGAACTCCCGCAGGTACGCCTCGATACCCGCCTCGTCGAGGTCATCGGGTACCCGCGGATCTCGGCGCAGCTCGCCGACCGCCAGCAGGAGATTGTCGGAGCTGCTCAGTGGGTCGAACGGCTCGGCCAGTGCCCGTCCCAGAATGACCTGGGCTTCGGCAACGATGCCGGTCCACGACCGCACCGTCGCCTCCGACAGCGCCAGGTCCGCCTCCTTGTTGAGATACTCGCGCAATGCCCGGACGTCGAGGGAATCAGTGCCCTGCGGGACAAGAGCCGGATGGTTACCGCTGAGCCGACCGGGCCGGAAGCGGGAGATCGCATCGATGACGAACCGGGACGCCTCCGACGGCGGATGGCCGATCCCCGCAGCCAGCCGGGCAACGAGGTTTCCCTGCGTGACAACGCTGGCGGGATAGGGCATCAGGTGGGCATCGGACCCACCCGGCCCGAGCAGGTTGAACGCGACCAGAGCCCGTTTCGGCATCGTCGAGACCGGCAACAGCACCGAGACCTCGTCGGGTAACCGGCCACCGGTGTTGACCAGCAGGTGCAATGGACGGGCGACAGCGGTCAGCAACGGGTCCAGTGGCCCCCAGTTGACCGACCGCTGGAGCAGGCACCGGTTCGCACTCACCAGGGTGAACTGATCCACCACCCGGCGCCGCAAACCCTCGTACTGCGCGGGTGGCGCGAGCAGCATCGTGGTGATCTTGTCGACATCGGTCAGATCGAGGTACGTCGCGGTCATGGCGCCATCGCGACGGCTCCACCCCCGCCAACGTCCGGTGTTTCCCTGCCCGGCGTTTCCCTGCCCGGGAAGCGGCGATGTAACCACGGTGAGCGACAGTACCCGAACCGATCACACCGCCATGAAAGGGATGACAGTGGACGAGACGGCCCCGTCCGTCACCCGGCCGTCGGTACACCAACTCTCCGACGCTGAAACAACGGGGCCCACTGACACTCCACCGCACCAGGCCAGCCGCTTTGCCGCCGATTTTATTACGAGCCGTCCGGCAACAGCATGACCCAGCCATTTTCATCGACGACCAGACGGGCAGAACAGACTCCGGAGCCGATGTCCCAGAAACGAACGGTTCTATCGTCACCGACAGTGAGCAGGATATCATCCAGACTGAATATCATGCCGTTCACATAGCCGGGCAGTGCCGCCTCGACCTGCGCGCGGTCAAAAAGCACGGTCCCGGGCTCCGTCCATCAGCGGCAGAACGCGACAACCGGAGCCACGCGCCCCTCCACCAGCTCGAAACAGAGATCTGCGCCTGGGCCGGGCGGATCTCGGCTGCGATGTGCGCCTGGCTGCTGACCCTGGCCGCGTTCGACCGCCGAGAGGGCTGGACAGGGGTGGGGATCCTCCTGTGCGCACTGGCTGTCGTGGAAGTGTGGGGTCAGCCTGCGCACCGGCTACGAACACCTCCGTGTCGGACACGCCCTCGGACAACTCCCCGCATTACGCGACACTTTTGCCAACGGTCGGCTGTCCTATGCCAAGGTCCGCGCTATCAGCCGTGTCGCCGATACCGACACCGAGGCCCTGCGTCGCCTGTTGGAAGCCCGTGACCGGGGCACCTGCCAGTACCCCGGCTGCGACCACACCCGCTGGCTCCACGCCCATCACGCCACCCACTGGGCCGACGGCGGCAGAACAGATCTCGACAACCTCGTTCTGCTCTGCTCGTTCCATCACCACGCTGTCTACGAGGCGGGGCTCACTCTCACCGTCAGCCCCGATCACACCATCACCGTGCGGCGACCCGACGGCACCGCGATTCCCCGTCAGCACCCCATCAGCGCAGGAGCCGAACCCCTGATCCGGCTGCGCGAAGCGACCACCTCCATCGACCCCGGCGCTGTCACTCCGCAGTGGGCCGGAGAACCGCTTCGCCTTCAGGACTCGATCACCACACTCCTCGGTTCCTTACCCCTCGCCGACGAGCGGGCTCGACGCGATCTCGGTTCCGTCGTCCAGGGTGGTCACCTGAAAGTCGCTGAAGACGTTCGGCGCGAGTCTCTGGAGCTCGCGTAGCGCGGCAACAGCCAGTGCGCGGATTTCCACGTCCGCCGCCTCGCTTGCCCGCATCGCGACGAAGTGCCGCCATGCCCGGTAGTTTCCCGTCACCACGATCCGGGTCTCGGTGGCGTTGGGCAGCACCGAACGAGCCGCCTGCCGGGCCTGCTTACGCCTGGATGTCGGTGCCGCCACGTCGACGAAATGCTTCTCCAGCCCCTCGAGCAGCTTTTCGTACGCCGCCAGTGACACCGCGGTGGCCTCGGTGAACAGCTCGTGCAACCGCGGGTCCTCGGCGATGACATCGGGCTCGACCACCGCGGCATCCCGCTCCGGGACGTAACGCTGTGAAAGCTGACTGTAGGAGAAGTGCCGGTGTCGGACGAGTTCGTGGGTGAGGCTCCGCGAGACCCCGGTGATGTACATCGTCACCGTGCCGTGCTCAAGCACGGACAGATGCCCGACATCGAGGATGTGCCGCAGGTAGCCGGCGTTGGTAGCGGTCGTCGGATTCGGCTTTGACCAGCTCTGGTAACAGGCCCGGCCGGCGAACTCGGCGAGCGCCTGGCCGCCGTCCGTATCAGTCGTCCAGTCGATGTCGTCCGGCGGAGTGAACTGCGTCTGAGCAATGACCTGGACGCGCATGCTCATACGGTAGCCCGATGCCAACCGGCCCAAGACGGGACCTTCGGCGCCGACCCTTTCTCTTGGTGACTGCAACGCACCGGGACGATCCCGGACGCCCACGGACCGTGGTACACCATGAACGACGGTCATCCCCCAGTCGATCGTCCCTGGCGGTCGGGGGTCTCCCGCCCCCCGTCAACCCCCGGCCGCCCACAGGCGCGCGGACGGCGCGCAGGCGCTTGCCACCAGCAGCCGGCCGCCGTCCCCTCTGGCACAGCCGAACACCGCGAGGTGCAACGGCCGGTCGTCCGGCACGGTCATGCCGCTGT
Organism: Frankia sp. Cppng1_Ct_nod; assembly: GCF_920656135.1. Taxonomy (NCBI): domain Bacteria; kingdom Bacillati; phylum Actinomycetota; class Actinomycetes; order Frankiales; family Frankiaceae; genus Frankia; species Frankia sp. Cppng1_Ct_nod. Next base: position 49,020 of record NZ_CAKKTK010000020.1, read on the forward strand.
CGAGTTCGTACCGGGTGTTGGTGACCTTGCGGCTGCCGGCCGCCGGGTCGTCCGCCGACCGGGCCGGCGCGTCGGTACGCCAGACGACCATCATCTCGGTACAACCCGGCGGCCAGGTCCACCGCAGGAGGTTCCCGGCCAGGTACAGGCCGGTTGCTGGCGAGAGTCCGTCAGCGGCAGTCCGAGTCGGCGTCGGCGTCGGTGTCGGCGTCGGTGTCGGCGTCGGCGTCGGCGTGAGAGGAGTCGGGCTCCAACGGGCGGGCGGAGACCACACACCGCCACGATTGGTGATCACCTCGTAGATCGGCATCGGCGTGTCCGGGCCGACGCCACCGTCCTCGATGCTTGTGACCTGGGTGACGCCAACCGCACGGGACGCTCCGTCCGGCCCGATCCGCAGGACGCGGTACTCGACCGCTCCCACCGACGGCGACGGCTGCCAGGCAACGACCACGGCCCGGCCATGGCGCCGTGCCTGCACCTGCACGGGCGGAGCAACCCCGGCAGCCGCGAGGGCGTCGCGGGCCACCTGGTGGTCGGCAACGAGCTCCAGCGCCCGCAGCAGCAGCGTCTCCCGTTGCACCCCGGTGGCACGGTCCGCCGCTCCGACCACCTCGTCGGCGCTTGCGAGTTGCCGGCGCACGCTCGCGAGCTCATCGGTGACGCTTCGGCCGCCCGGACCAGGGACGTCGACAGCGTCGCGGGCAAGTCCCTCCAGCAGTTCACCGGCGGTCCTCAGACGGCGACCGGCCAGCGCCGCCGCGGTCTGCTGCCACACAACCCCGGCAGCAAAGATAACCTGCTCCACCTCGTCGGCAACCGCCCCGATGGCCGCCCGCGGCTCCCCCGCGCGCTCCCGGGCTTCGGTGACCCACTCGTGGGCCTCGACCGGGCGTCCGGCGCGCAACGCTGAGCGGGCACTGGCCAGCGGCTCCATCCAGCCCGCGGCACGCGACGGCCCGGCCTGGGCATGGGGCTGGGCATGGGGCTGGGCCGGGACCGCGACGTCGTGCTCACGGGCGAGCTCGGCGAGCACCGCCTGGGCGCGGCCCCGGTCCAGCCCATGGCGTTCAGCCTCGGCGAGGAGAGCAGCGTAGGCCTGCTCGGTCAGTCTGTCCTCGACCAGCACCGCCGCCGCCACCGCGGGCCGCAGCCGTTCGGCGACCTCGGTGACGAGTGCGTCCAGGTACGACCTCGGGTCGCCGTCGACGAGCAGGGCCGTCACCGCGGCCAGCAGGTCGTCGACGAGTGCCCGCTGGCGATCCGGCCGGCGCTCGCGGTTACGGGCGGCGAAGACGTCCCGGACCTCGCGGATCTCCTGCCGGGTGGCGTCCGGGGATACGCCGAGCAGCGCGAACAGGCTCGTGGGCGGGCTGTCCCCGACCAGGCGGCCGAGCTCATCGAGATCGGCGCGGACCTGGCGGAGCACATCCACACCGATGGCAGGACGCTCGCGACCTGCCATCGACCCGGCGGGCAGCACCTTGTGGCGCCGCACCCGCAGGGCGAAGGCGTCCGCGTCGATCCCCCGTTCGGCCGCGAGCCGGCGCAGGCCGGCCAGCTTGTCCTCGGGTAGGCCGCCGAAGCGCTGGACGAGCCGCGCCACGGCGGCATCAAGATCGGCGAAGCGCTGCCTGTCACGGTCTTCACGGTCGCGGCGGACCTTGTCGGCCAGGCGGCCACGACGCTCGGCATCGACCAGCTCCTGCCCGACCTGGCCGTGCGCGGCCAGCAGCGCGAGAACCAGACCGCGGTACTTGGGATGGTCACGGGACTTCTGCCAGAACGCCCACACCTGATCCACCCGAGCGCCGACATCACCGTCGGTGAGTCCTTCGACCTCGTCCAACGGAATGTCGTACACCTCGAACGGGTCGGACTGCCCGATACCGCCGCGGGCCTGGACGACGGCGAGGACCCTCTTTCGGTAGTCGTTCGGCTGGAACTCGTCCACCGTTCAGCCCTCCCTGCGACGCAGCCTGGCCACGGCGTCCCGTTCCCTCGCGACATCGGCCTGGCTGAGCGCCGCACTGGTCTCGACCCGCACGGTCAGCGGCCGGTCGGCCATGCCCTCGTGCAGCGCGGTCACCTCCAGAATCCCGTCGAACCCCATCCGGAAGGTGATCTCGATGGGTGTTCCGGACGGGAAACCCGGGGGGATCCCGGTGATGTCCGCCTGCGCGATGATCTTTATGTCCTCGATCCGGGTCGACTCGACGCCGCCACCCTGCTCCACCACCTGCAGCGAGACGATGTCCTGATCGTCGCGGACGGTGCCGAAACTGCGTCTGACCACCGCCGGTAGCCGGTCGTTGCGGTGGACGAGGAACACCGCTGACCGTTCGCCGAAACGGTCGAGCGCAAGCACTCCGAACCCGCGGGACACCACGTTGACCACCTGGACCTCGACCGTGCGGCGGACCCGTTCGGCGGTGAGCCCGAACGCCGCCGCGAGGCGCCGGCAGGCGGCGGCGAGGTCCGCGGGCGCGGCGGCGTCCGGTGCCGCCCCGTCGGTGAGCTGACCCCGCGACACCAGGTCCGCGAGGACCAGCCGTTCGATCGCCTTCTTCTCCCCGTAGATGGCCGCGCCCTTGGCGACCGCGAGATCCGGGTCACGCAGCTCGACCGGCACGCCGAGCTCCGCGGTCAGCCGGCGGGCCACCGCCGGCATCCTGGACGAACCCCCGACCAGCAGCACCCGGTCCAGCCGGGTGACACCGCGGGTGCTGGCCGCGGCCAGCACCGACCGGGTCAGCGTCAGGGTCCGCTCCAGCAGACCGGACGTCAGACCTTCCAGGTCGACCCGGGTCAGCATGGCCTTGAGGACGTGTCCGTCGTGTTCGACGGCAACCGTCGTCTCGGTCCGCTCGGTGAGCTCCCGCTTGGCCCGTTCCGCCGCGAGCAGCAGTACCTGCGCGGCTTCGGAATCGTCAAGGGGGTCCTCGGCATCCGGATGGGCGTCGAGGAACTGCCGGGACAGGTACAGGGCGAGTTTCTCGTCCCAGTCGGCCCCGCCGAGCTGATGGTCACCGTCGACCGCGACGACCGACACCCGCCGGTCGGCGAGTTCGACAACGGTCACATCGAAGGTGCCGCCGCCCAGGTCGTAGACAAGGGCGACCTCCTCCTGGGCCGTCCTGCCGGCGAAGATCGCATCCGACTCGAAACGGGCAAAACCGTAGGACAGGGCGGCGGCGGTCGGTTCGTTGATGACGTCCACGACCGACAGCCCCGCGTACTGGCCGGCGAGCACCGTCGCCCGACGCTCCTCGTCCCCGAAGTAGGCCGGAACCGTGATCACGACGTCGCGTACCGACTCACCGCCGGCGAACGCCGCGTCGCTGACCAGCGCCCGCAGGATGAGACTGCTCACCGCCGGCGCCGACCACGCCCGGCCGGCGGTCACGAAGCGCCAGTCGCCATCGCCCATCCGACGCTTGACCAGCGCACACACGTCATCCGCGCGGGCGCGGGCGAGCTGGCGAGCTGGTTCGCCGGTCACGTAGTCGTCCGGCCCGACGAAGAGCACGACGCTCGGCATCGTGGTCTCGCCGCCGGAAAGCGGGATTACTTCCGGTTCGCCCGATTCGTTCACCCGGGCAACGCAGCTGTAGGTGGTTCCGAGATCAATCCCGTAGACGACGCCCGCGCTCATCCCCGAAACGTATCGAGATCACACGGCAGATTCGACGCGTTCCAGGGCTATTGCATGGCGCATCGCACTGCGCCCGCGACGGGTGTCCCCAGCGTCGCCGTAGGCGACTGCGAGGCGGTACCAGACGTGCCAGTCCCGCGGTGCCGCCTCGACCTCGGCCCGCCGGCGGTCGAAGACGGCGTCAGCCGCGGCCCGGTCGACCCGTCCGGAGGGGCGGCGTGGCAGCTCCGGCCCCGCGTCCTCGCCGATCCGGCCCTCGCCCATCCGACGGTCCAGCCGTTCGGTCGCCCGCCCGAACTGCAACTCCCGGACGACCACCATCACCCCGACGACGGGCAGCAGCAGGACACCCACGCCCATGCCGCGGGCGATCCAGCTGGACTCGGTCAGCAACTGGACGCCCCGCCAGCCGATCAGGCCGAGGTAGAACACGGCCGCGACGACCAGAACAGCGACTACCTGACGTGCCTTCACGGATTCGAGCACCTTCACAGATTCGGGCACCTTCACAGTTCGAGCAGGGCCTCCAGGCCCAGGGTCAGGCCGGGACGCCCCGGAGTCCGACGCACACCGAGCAGGACGCCGGGCATGAACGACGTGCGGTCCAGCGAGTCGTGACGCAGGGTCAGAATCTCCCCGGTCCCACCGAAGAGCACCTCCTGGTGCGCGACCAGACCGGACAGCCGCACGCTGTGCACCGGGACCTGACTGACCCGCGCACCGCGTGCGCCGTCGAGCCCGGAGACGGTCGCGTCCGGTCCGGCCGGGTCGCGGCCCGCTTTGACCCGCGCTTCGGAGATCAGTTCCGCGGTACGGGTCGCCGTTCCGCTGGGAGCGTCCACCTTACCGGGATGGTGCATCTCGATGATCTCCACCGACTCGAAGAACCGGGCCGCCTGGACCGCGAAATGCATCATCAGCACTGCGCCGAGGCCGAAGTTCGGGGCTACCAGCACACCGACTCCCGGTGCGTCGGCAAGCCAGCCGCGCAGCGTGGCCAGACGTTCCTCGTCGAAACCGGAGGTGCCCACGACGACGTGCAGGCCGGCGTCGACACACCATCTCAGGTTGTCCATGACGACCCCTGGATGGGTGAAGTCGACGACGACCTCGGCGGCCCTCAGCGCGCAGATGTCGTCCCCCGCGTCCACTGCCGCGACCAGATCAAGGTCGTCGGCGGTGTCGACGGCAACCTGGACCGCCGACCCCATCCGGCCCCGGGCGCCGAGCACCCCGACCCTGCGCACGCCCGTCACCCCACCACGCCCGTCACCGGGCGACCGCGGAGGCGAAGTCGTGATCGTCGAACGGGCCGATCACGCCAAGCGCGAGCGGCTGGGCGAGGATCTCGGCGGCGACCGTCTGGATGTCGTCCAGCGTGACCGCCTCCACCCGGGCGAGCACCTCATCGACGGAAAGGAGCTCGCCGTGCATGAGTTCGCTCTTGCCGATCCTGCTCATCCGCGAACCGGAGTCCTCCATGCCGAGGACCAGGGAGCCTCTGCTCTGCCCCTTGGCTTGGGCAAGCTCGTCGCCGGAGATACCGGAGGCGGCGATCAGCTCAAGCTGCTCGCGGCAGATCTCCAGCACATCGTCCACCCGCTTCGGTGCGCACCCGGCGTACACGCCGAACAGCCCGGCGTCGGCGAAGTGGGACGCGAACGAGTACACCGAGTAGGCGAGCCCCCGCTTCTCCCGAATCTCCTGGAAGAGCCGGGAACTCATTCCCCCACCGAGCGCGGAAGACATGATTCCCAGGGCGAACCGACGCTCGTCACGGCGCGCCATCCCGACCGTGCCGAGTACGACGTTCGCCTGTTCGGTCGGACGCCGACTGACCACTACACCCCGTCCGTCAGGGTAGGTGTAGGAGCCGCCGCGTACCGCCGCCGGGGAGTCCGTCCCGCCCAGGCGATCCGCGAACGCCCTCGCGACCAGGCTGAGGGTCCGCTCGTGGTCGATGTTGCCCGCGATCGCCACGACCATCTCCGACGGGGTGTACCGGGACCGGTAGTACCCGGCGATGGTGTCCCGGCCGAGGCCCTCGATGGAGTCGACCGTCCCCAGTACCGGACGGCCGAGCTCGGTGTCGCCGAGGACGGCGGAGGAGAACACGTCATGCACGACGTCACTCGGGTCGTCGTCGTGCATGGCGATCTCCTCAAGGATCACGCCGCGTTCCGCCTCCACGTCGTCAGCGGTGATCAACGAATGGCAGACCATGTCGCTGACCACGTCGACGGCGTTCGCGAAGTCGTCGTCGAGCACCCGCGCGTAGTAGCAGGTGTACTCCTTGGTCGTGAAGGCGTTCAGCTCGCCGCCGACCGCCTCGATCGAGGAACTGATCGTAAGCGCATCCCGTGTCGGCGTGCCCTTGAACAGCAGGTGCTCAAGGTAGTGCGAACAGCCTGCCGTCAGTGGACTCTCATCCCGGGAGCCCGCACCCACCCAGATCCCGATCGCGACCGAACGGACCCCGGGTACCTTCTCGGTGAGCACGCGGAGTCCACCCGGGAGCACGGCCCGGCGGACGGCACCGGACAACAGCTCCTCGCGGAGCGTGCCGTCCGGCACCAGACCGACCCTGGTTGCGTCTGTGTCCGTCACCGGAGGAGGTCAGGACCCGGCCGGGACGCCGACGGCGTCCTCGGCCACAGGGGACAGGCTGATCTTCCCTCGGCTGTCGATGTCGGTGATCTCGACCTGGAGCTTCTGGCCGACCTGCACCACCTCTTCCACCTTTTCCACCCGCTTCCCGCCGGAAAGCTGCTTGAGCTTGCTGACGTGCAGCAGCCCGTCCTTGCCGGGGGTCAGGGAGACGAAGGCGCCGAAGGTCGTGATCTTTACGATCGTACCGAGGTAACGCTCACCGATCTCCGGCATCTGCGGGTTGGCGATCGCGTTGATCGCCGAGCGGGCGCTCTCCGCGGAGGTGCCGTCCTGCGCACCTATGTAGATGGTGCCGTCGTCCTCGACCGTTATCTCGGCCCCGCTGTCCGACTGGATCTGATTGATCATCTTGCCCTTGGGCCCAATGACCTCGCCGATCTTGTCAACCGGAATCTTGACGGAGATCACCCTTGGCGCGTGGGTGGACATCTCGTCCGGACCGTCGATGGCCTCGGCCATGACGTCGAGGATCGCGAGCCGCGCAGCCTTGGCCTGGCCGAGCGCGTCCCCGAGCACCGACGCGGGGATGCCGTCGAGCTTGGTGTCGAGCTGGAGCGCGGTGACGAACTCCCGCGTTCCCGCGACCTTGAAGTCCATGTCGCCGTAGGCGTCCTCCGCACCGAGGATATCGGTGAGAGTCACAAAGCCGTCACCTTCGCGAATCAGACCCATCGCGATCCCTGCGACCGGAGCCTTGAGCGGAACACCGGCATTCAGTAACGACAAGGTGCTTGCACAGACCGAGCCCATACTCGTCGACCCGTTGGAACCGAGCGCCTCGGAGACCTGCCGGATCGCGTACGGGAACTCCTCCCGGCTGGGCAGTACCGGCAACAGCGCCCGTTCGGCCAGGGCACCATGGCCGATCTCGCGCCGCTTGGGCGAGCCGACCCGGCCGGTCTCCCCGGTCGAGTAGGGCGGGAAGTTGTAGTTGTGCATGTAACGCTTGGTTCGGTCAGGGTTGAGCGTGTCGACCGTCTGCTCCATCCGCAGCATGGCCAGGGTGGTCACGCCGAGGATCTGGGTCTCACCACGCTCGAACAGCGCCGACCCGTGCACCCGGGGGATGAAGTCGACCTCCGCGGACAGTTCACGGATCTCGGTGACCCCGCGCCCGTCGATGCGGACTCCGTCGGCGACGATGCGCTGGCGGACCAACTTCTTCGTCAACGCCCGGTAGGCCGCACCGATCTCCTTCTCGCGCCCCTCGAACTGGCCCGCGACCTTCTCCGCGGCCAGCGACCGGACCCGGTCGAGCTCGGTCTCGCGCTCCTGTTTGCCGGCGATGCGCAGTGCCACCGCGAGCTCGTCACCGACCGCCACCGACAGCGCGTCCAGCACGTCGTCGTGGTAGTCGATGAACAGCGGGAACTCCCGGGTGGGCTTCGCCGCCCGCTCAGCCAGCTCACGCTGGGCCCGGCACAACTCCCGGATGGCCGGCTTCGCCGCCTCCAGCCCCGCGGCCACGACATCCTCGGTCGGGGCCGGCGCGCCCGCGGCGAGCAGCGGCACCGTGTTCGGTGTCGCCTCCGCCTCCACCATCATGATCGCGACATCGGATCCGTCCTCGAGTACCCGGCCCGCGACGACCATGTCGAAGGTCGCCCGCTCAAGTTCGGTATGGGTGGGGAAGGCGATCCAGTTCCCGTCCACGAAGCCGACCCGGGTGGCGCCGATCGGACCCGAGAAGGGCAGGCCCGCGAGCGTGGTGGACGCGCTGGCCGCGTTGATCGCGACCACGTCGTAGAGCGTGTCGGGGTCGAGGGCGAGCACCGTCGCCACGACCTGGATCTCGTTACGTAGGCCCTTGACGAACGACGGCCGCAGCGGGCGGTCGATCAGCCGGCAGGTGAGGATCGCGTCCTCGCTCGGACGGCCCTCCCGCCGGAAGAACGAACCGGGGATACGCCCGGCCGCGTACATCCGCTCTTCCACGTCCACGGTCAACGGGAAGAAATCGAGCTGATCCTTGGGCTGCTTGCTGACCGTCGTCGCGGACAGCACCATCGTGTCACCGAGATAGGCGACGACCGCACCCGCGGCCTGGCGGGCCAACCGACCCGTCTCGAAACGAACCGTGCGGGTGCCGGCGGCGCCGTTGTCGATTACCGCCTCTGCCGCGGTTGTCTGGTCCTCCACTCGAACCACTCCTCCTTACATCGGCCGGATCCGTCTTGCCGAGGAGGCCGGCGCTCAGTGGAAACCTCCGGATTGCGCCATGAGAAGACGGATCCGGACGCCACCACCGAGGACCGGCGGCTCGCGCCGTCACGGACCCGGTCAGATCAACGGAAGCGACGTACGCCTCCGTGTAACAGAAGGGAGCGTCCCGGAATCCGGAGCCGCTCCCTCCCCCGTACCTACCGCCGCAGCCCGAGTCGTTCGATCAACGACCGGTAGCGGTTGATGTCCGTCTTGGCGAGGTAGTTCAGTAGCCGTCGCCGACGGCCGACCAGCAACAGCAGCCCTCGCCGGCTGTGGTGGTCGTGCTTGTGCACCTTGAGGTGCTCCGTCAGATCGCTGATCCGCCGCGTGAGCATCGCCACCTGGACCTCGGGTGAGCCGGTGTCACGCTCGACCGTGGCGTACTCGGACAAGATGTGTTGCTTGACATCGCTCGCGAGCGGCACCGCGAAACCTCTTCCTGTAACCGGGCGGGATGTGCGCCCGGGGTCTGCCCCACCCAGGCTGACGAACACACCACACTCGTCTGGTGTTGAAGCTTACCAACCCGACGACGGCTGCCTGACCACCGACGGTCCTCGGCCCGACACGGCCGTGATCTTACGGGTGACGGCGACATCGGCCGCCATCTGGGTGACCAGTTCTTCCACCGAGTCGAAACGCAGCGTCGGCCGCAGCCGCTCGCTGAACTCGAAGGCGAGGTAGGTGCCGTAGAGGTTGTCGTCGAAGTCCAGCAGGAACGCCTCGACCCGGCGCTCGGTCCCGTTGAACGTCGGGTTGGTACCAATGGAGATCGCCGCCGGCTGCCGCTTACCGGACCACACCGCGTGCCCGGCATAGACACCGTCGGCGGGCACGGCCGCATGCGCGGTGGTCGACAGGTTTGCGGTTGGATATCCGATCGTGCGCCCACGCGCGTCGCCGCGTACCACGGCCCCCTCCACCCGGTGGTCCCGGCCGAGCGCGCGAGCCGCCGTCACCACGTCGCCCTCGGCGATACGCGCCCGGATGTGCGTCGAGGACAGCACGTGTTCGTCCTCTCTCAGGAGCCGGACGCCTTCCACGGCAAAACCATTCGTCGCACCACCGCCACGCAGGGTTGCCAAGTTCCCCGCCGCCCGGTGGCCGTAGGTGAAGTTCTCCCCGACCACCACGGCGTTCGGCCGCAACCGCCGGCGCAGCACGTCATGGACGAACTCCTCCGGCGACAATCGGCTGAACTCAGGCGTGAACGGCTGGACGCAAAGCGCGTCCACGCCGAGTCCTTCCAGCAGCTCCGCCTTGAACTCGGGAGTGGTCAGCAGGGGTGGGTGACTGCCCGGGCGGATGACCTCGGCCGGATGCGGGTCGAAGGTCAGTACCGCCGCCGGCCGACCGGCCCGGTGCGCGCGTCCCACCGCGCTCTCGATGATCTGCTGGTGGCCACGGTGGACACCGTCGAAAAAACCGATCGTCACAACACCGCCAGGCCAGTCATCCGGCGTGTTCTGCACTCCGCGCCACCGCTGCACATCCGAAGCCTATCGGGGCCGCTATCCACTCCAAGCCGGCGCGAAGACCACCAGTGACCGACAGGCACCGTCGGTGTCCTCGGCAAGGGCCAGCACATCACCAGCCGGGCCGAAGACGCCATAGGTGCCAGGAATACCGAACGGCGAAAGTCTACGGCCATGAGAAATCGCACATGCGTCATCGCTGTCCACCTGCCGACGGGGAAACAGCGCGGCGACGGCATCCGGGAGCGGCCGCACCACACCCACCCCGACCTCGGCAAGTTCCTCCAACGTGACCGCCTGGGCAAGGTCGAAGGGGCCCACCGACACCCGCCGCAGCGCCGTCAGGTGCGCGCCGCAGTCCAGCGCCGCCCCGAGGTCACGGGCCAGCGCGCGGACGTAGGTCCCGCTGGAACAGGCCACCGTGACGTCGAGGTCCGGGCCACGCCGGGCGAGCGGTTCGAACCGGCTCACCGTGACCCGCCGGGCCGCGAGAACAACATCCTCACCCGCGCGGACACGGGCGTAGGCACGCACACCGTTCACCTTGACCGCGCTGACCGCGGACGGCACCTGGTCGATCTCACCGGTGAGGTCCGCCATGGCTGCGGCGAGCCGTGGTGGGTCGACCGCGACCTCCCGCACGGCAACGACCTCGCCCTGGGCGTCGTCGGTGATGGTCGACGTACCGAGCCGGATCGTCGCGTCGTAGGTCTTGTCCGTCAGGGCGAGGTGCCCGAGCAGGCGGGTGGCCCGGCCCACCCCGAGGACGAGCACACCGGTGGCCATCGGGTCCAGCGTGCCGGCATGCCCGACCCGTCGGGTACGCAGGGAGCGGCGCGCGCGCGCCACCACGTCGTGCGAGGTCAGCCCCGCCGGCTTGTCCACCACGACCAGGCCGTCCACCCCGACGGCGGCGGCCGCGCTACTCATCAGACCGGCAGCGCATCAGACCGGCAGTCGGGGAGCCTGGAGCAACGCGCCGCGCAGGACCTCCACGGTCCGCTCAAGCGATTCCGACGAACTCAACCCGGCGGCGAAGCGATGACCACCACCGCCCAGTGCGGTGCATACCGCGCCGACGTCGACGCTGCCCTTGGAGCGTACCGACACCCTCCAGACGTCATCGGCATCCTGCTTGCAGACGACCGCCACCTCGGCCTCCGCGGTGGTCCGCACGATGTCGATGACACCCTCGATCTCGTCCAGGGTGAGACCCGCCCCGGTGAGGTCCGAGAATGCGCACCACGTCCACACCAGGTCGTTCTCGGGCTCCAGCCGGGCACGACCGAGCAGGTCCCCCAGTAGCCGCAGATAGCTGAAACGGTGGGTGTCCCACACCGTACGAGTGATCACATCATGGCGGATGCCGGTGGCCAGCAGGCGTGCGGCCAGGCGATGGACGTCGGGTGTGGTGGCACCGTAACGAAACGAACCCGTGTCCGTCACAAGCCCCGTGTAGATCGCGACAGCCAGGTCGTGGTCAAGCTCCACCTCGAGCGCGTCGATCACTTCGGTGACCATCACGCTGGTGGACGCGGCATCCGGATCGATCAGGTTGACGTCCCCGAACCGGGTGTTCGAGGCGTGATGATCGATTACGACCATTCGGCGCGCGCGGGTGGCGACCCGCCCCAGTGCCCCGAGCCTGGGTAGGCTGCCTGCGTCCAGCGTCACCACAAGATCTGGAGTCGCGGGGACCAGGGACGGCGGGACGAGCATGTCCTGACCGGGCAGGAAGGTCAGGGATCGGGGCACCACGAACGGGTCGCTGTCGAATGACACGCTCACATGGGCTCCGAGCGTGCGCAGGGCAAGCCCCAGGGCGAGAGCCGAACCGAGGCTGTCGCCGTCCGGGTCGACATGCGCGACCAGCAGGATGCTCTCCCCGCCCTGCACGGCGGATCGGATCGCCTCGACCGCGCGGTCCCGCTGCGGACCGACCGCGACTCCGGACGCGGGCGCCACACGACCGGTCCCCTCACCCGCATCCGGCACCGGTAGCAGGGACAGGTCCGCGAGGCTCGTCACGTCGGTCATCGCAGCGTGTCCCCCATCATGTCCTCGTCGGATTCATCGAGATCGGATTCATCGAGATCGACGTCGTCGACCCGCGGCTTACGGTAGGGGTCGGGCTCACCCGCCGGTCGGGCGCCGTCCCGGACACCCGCGAGGCCCGCATCCCGTTCGCGCGCCGTGAGGATCAGTTCCTCCAGATGGCGGGCGTCGTCGGGCAGCCGATCGTGGATGAAGGTCAAGGTCGGGGTGACCTTGACTCCGGTCTGCCGGCCCACCTGGCTGCGCAACAGACCCTTCGCCGACTCCAGCGCACGCGCCGAGTCGAGCCGGTCGGACTCATCCCCGTAGACGGTGTAGAAGACGGTCGCCTCGGTCAGGTCCGGCGTGACCCGGGCATCGGTCACCGTGACCATTCCCAGCCGGGGATCCTTCACCTGACGTTCCAGCGCCGCCGCGACCACCTCGCGAATGCGGACCGCGAGTCGGCGGGCCCGAGCAGGGTCAGCCATGGCTTCCTCCCGTCACTGTCACCGCGTCACCCCTCGCAGGTCCACCCATGGCGGGAACGGCGGTGTCCCCGTCGGAGCCGGTCTCCTCGGAGTCAGTCTCCTCGTCGGAGTCGGTGTCCTCGTCGGAGAGGTACCGTACCCGCGCCGAGAGCAGCTCGATCTCGGGGCGCTGCGACACAAGGCGTTCACACGCCTCGACGACCTCGACACAGTGGGCACGATCCGCGGCGACCATGGCGAGGCCGATCTGCGCCCGCCGGTGCAGGTCGAGGTGGCCGGTCTCGGCCACGCTCACCGCATACCTGCGTCGCAGCTCGGCCACCACCGGCCGAACAACCGACCGCTTCTCCTTGAGCGACCGTAGGTCGCCAAGGAGAAGGTCGAAAACTCCCGTTCCAGTCCACATGGCCCGCGTCCTCAGGAGCGAGGAACCTCCCGCTGCTCGAAGGTCTCGATCACGTCATCAATCTTGATGTCGTTGAACGATCCGAGCCCGATACCGCACTCGTACCCCTCGCGGACCTCGGTCGCGTCGTCCTTGAAACGCTTGAGCGACTCGACCGTGAGATTGTCCGCCACGACCACGCCGTCCCGGATGAGCCGGGCCTTGGTGTTGCGGCGGATGAGCCCGGAGCGTACGAGGCAGCCGGCGACATTGCCGATTCGGGGAACCCGGAACACCTCGCGGACCTCGGCGGTCCCGAGCTGGACCTCCTCGTAGACCGGCTTGAGCATGCCCTTGAGCGCGTTCTCGATGTCCTCGATCGCCTGGTAGATGACCGAGTAGTAGCGGACGTCGACGCGTTCGCGCTCGGCGAGCTCCCGTGCCTTGCCCTCTGCACGGACGTTGAAGCCGAGAATGACCGCCTCGGACGCACTCGCCAGGTTGACGTCGTTCTCGGTGATCGCACCGACACCACGCCCGATGATCCGTAGTGAGACCTCGTCCCCCACATCGATCTTGAGCAGCGAATCCTCGACCGTCTCGACCGAACCGGACACGTCGCCCTTGAGGATGAGGTTGAGCTGGGTCTTCTCGCCCTCCTTCATCCGCTCCAGGATCGTCTCCAGGGTCGGACGGCCGCGGCTGAGAGCGAGCTCCGCGTTACGTTCGCGTGCCTGGCGCCGCTCGGCGATCTGACGGGCGACCCGGTCCTCAGGGACGACCAGGAAGTTGTCACCGGCATCGGGAACGCTGGTGAAACCGAGAACCTGCACCGGTCGGGCCGGACCCGCCTCGGACACCGGATCGCCGTGCTCGTCGAGCATCGCCCGAACGCGCCCGAACGCGTCGCCGGCAACCACCGAGTCCCCGACCCGCAGGGTTCCCCGCTGGACGAGAACGGTGGCGACGGGGCCGCGACCCCGGTCCAGGCGACCTTCGATCGCGACGCCCTGAGCCTCGGTGCCGGTAGGGGCACGCAGGTCCAGCGCGGCGTCGGCGGTGAGGATGACCGCCTCGAGCAACCCGTCGATGTTGGTGCGGTTACGGGCGGACACGTCGACGAACATGGCGTCGCCGCCGTACTCCTCGGCAACCAGGCCGTACTCGGTGAGCTGTCCGCGGACCTTCAGCGGGTCAGCCCCTTCCTTGTCAATCTTGTTGACGGCGACGACGATCGGGACGTTGGCCGCCTGGGCGTGGTTGAGCGCCTCGATCGTCTGCGGCTTCACACCGTCGTCGGCGGCGACCACGAGCACCACGATGTCGGTCACCTGCGCGCCTCGGGCACGCATGGCGGTGAACGCCTCGTGACCCGGGGTGTCGATAAAGGTGATCTTCCGTTCGTCCCCGTCGACCTTCGCCCGGACCTGGTAGGCCCCGATGTGCTGGGTGATTCCACCGGCCTCACCGCCGACCACGTCCGTGGATCTGATCGCGTCAAGCAGCTTCGTCTTGCCGTGGTCGACATGGCCCATGACCGTCACGACCGGCGGACGCGCCGACAGTTCGATCTCGTCGCCGTACTCGCCACCGAAGGAGAGGTCGAAGCTTTCCAGCAGCTCCTTGTCCTCGTCCTCGGGACTGACGATCTGCACGTCGTACCCGAGAGTGACACCGAGCAGCTGCAGGGTCTCGTCCGTGCACGACTGCGTCGCAGTCACCATCTCGCCGAGCTGGGTGAACACAACCTGGACGAGTGCACCCTGATTGGCATCGATCTTGTCCGCGAAATCCGCGAGGGAGGCACCGCGAGGCAGTCTGATCGCCTGCCCGTTCCCACGGGGAACCATCGCCCCCATCCGGGGGGCTTCCAGCCCGCTCTCCCACTCCTGCCGCTTCGCGCGCTTGGACTTGCGCTGACGGCCCGGACGACCACGACCACCCGGACCGAAGGCACCGGCCGTAGTGCCACCACGGCCCCGGCCTCCGGATGTCGGACGACCGCCGGGACCACCTGGACCACCGCCGCCGGGACGGCCGGGAGCTCCCGTACCCGTTCCGGCACCGCCACCGCCGCCGGGACGGCCGGGCGCGCCGCTGCGGCCGGCGAACCCGCCGCCGCCCGGACGGCCGGCGCC
>NZ_CAKKTK010000021.1:0-63431 GCF_920656135.1 Frankia sp. Cppng1_Ct_nod
CTGGTCGGTGTCGACCGGGACGCGGCTCAGCCGGCCAAAGGCGACGCGATCGTGGTTTTTGCGTCGCCGGAGGCCGTGAGAGGATGCGGTGGCACGGCGTCCAGGTCCGTGCACGACCGCAACCGGTCCCACTCCATCCGGGCCACGGTCGCATCCGCACCCTCGACCGGCCGCGGCACCCCGCCGACGATCCGCGCCGGCGTCCAGTCGGCGGCAGTCACCGCACGCCCGGCAACCGTCAGGGTGAGGACACCGGAGGCCGTGTCCGGTCCGGTCCCGGACGCGTAGAAGACGAAGTTACCCAGGCCGTAGTCGACGTAGGCCCCGTCCGACTGCCAGCCGCCGCCGAGCAGCACATGCGAGTGCGATCCGACCACCACGTCGGCACCGGCGGCCACGAGCTGCGGCGCCAACGACCGCTGCGACGCGGTCGGGCAGTCGTCGAGTTCCCTACCCCAGTGCAGATAGACGACCAGGGTGTCGGTGTTCTCGCGAGCCGCCCGGACAGCCTCCAGTAGCCGTGGGACGTTCTTCGCGCTCGCCAGCCCCGGTTTGCCGGGCCCCGCGCTCCAGGCTGACACCAGATCGTCATCGATCACCTGGGTGGCGCCGATGACGGCGATCCGCTGGCCCCTGACGGTCAGGCGTACCGGGGCGTACGCCTGCGCGTCGTCCGTACCGATCCCGACGACCGGGAATCCGGCGGCCCGAGCGCCGGCGAGGGTGTCCCACAGACCGTCGGGCCCGTAGTCCATACCGTGGTTGTTCGCCAGGGTGGCGACGTCCACCCCGGCCGTGCGCAGGGCGGTGAACGCGGACGGCGGCGCGCGGAACACATAGCCCTTGCGCGCCGGGGTACCGCGGGTGGTCACCGCCGTCTCCAGGTTGACCATCGCGATGTCGGCACGGCTCAGCATGGCCGTGATCGGTCCGAGGGTGGTGAGCGGGTCCGTGGCGAGCCGCTCACCCACGACCCCTTCGAAGTGCACGTCCCCGCCGAAGGCGATCGTGACCGGCGTTCCCGCCTGCGGGGCGGTGACCGCGGTGCCGTCGCCCGGACGCGGGTCCGTGACCAGTGTGTCGACCGGGGATGGCTGCCTGGACGGGCTGCATCCGACCAACGCCGTTCCCGTCAGGCCGAGCGCCACGGCACCGAGCCACCGCAGGGCCGCTCCGCGGCCGCGCCGGCACTTTCGGAACCTCGCGCGGACCGCCCTGCGCACCGTCGGCATCCGGAACCGCCCCCCAACGTGTTCACTGTCCGTGACATGCAAGACGGGAACACGCTAGCCTCCGGACACGATCGGCGCCTCGTATCCGCCCCCGGGCCGGGCCGCGGCCAGTGCCCGGGGGGAAAGCCACGACACGAATGCCCTACGGCGTAGGCGTACCCGCTACAGTGATCGCAACCACCGTGAGGCGTCGATACCCGAGAAATCGGCGGGATTGCACGTGTACACAGGAAGATCATTGGATAGCGCCGTGGCTGCGATCATGGCGTCGTACAGGCGGGCCGAAGGCTTGCGACCAGCTCGACGCAACGATGCCGCCACACGTCCGAACACCCGGGCCGCCGGCGCGTCGAAGGGTACACCCCCGACTCCACGTTACCGATTGCTTACGACCACTGAGCGTATCGCCCTAAAAATCGAGCAGGGCCGGGGCGAGCTCGCGCCACTGCCTGCGGGGCAGACCCTGGCGGTCCGGATCGAGCACCTGTACGCACACGTGGTCGGCGCCGGCGTCCAAGTGCTCGGTGATCCGTTCGAGCAGTACGTCCGGGTCACCCCATGGCACGATCGTGTCAACGAGCCGGTCGGATCCGGCGTCCATGAAGTCACTGTCGGTGAAACCAAGGCGGCGCAGGTTGTTCGTGTAGTTCGGCAGCCGCAGGTACGAACCGGTGTGTCGGCGGGCCAGTTCCCGCGCGGTCTCCGGGTTCGTGTCCAGGACGAACGCCTGCTCCGGTACGAGCAGTTTGCCCGGTCCCAGAATCGCCCGGGCGCTCGCGGTGTGCTCCGGCGGTACGAAGAAGGTGTGCGCGCCGTCCGCGCGGTCCCGCGCCAGTTCCAGCATCTTCGGGCCGAGCGCGGCCAGCACCCGGGTTGCCGACCCCGGCCGCACCGCCCGGTACTGCTCCCGCGCGGACCGGTCCATCTCGTCGAGGTAGGCCCGCATCTGCGACAGCGGACTGGTGTAGGGCACCCCGCGAATCTCCATCAGGGACGCATGTGACACACCGATGCCAAGCACGAACCGATCCGGGAAAGCTTCGGTGAGGGTCAGCTGCCCGGCCATCATCGTCTGCGGGTGGCGCGCGAGGATCTGCGCGATCCCGGTCGCGACCGTGAGCCGCGAGGTGGCCGCGAGCATCAGCCCGGCGGTCACCAGCACCTCCCGGCCTTTGACCTCGCCGGTCCACACCGCGGGATAGCCCAGTTCGTCCAGCTCGGCGAGAGCCTCACGCACCACGGATGCCGGTGAGAAGTCGAACTGGCCGCTCCAGACCCCGATCCGGCCGAGCCTGGCATGAACGGCCGGATTCGGGACGGTGGTCGCGAACGTCTGCGCGGCTGTCACACCACCACGCTATCCAGGCGGGACCACCGTGACGGGCACCGCCCCGCCGTGGTCCTGGCGTGCCCGTGCCCTGGGTTGCTGACCGCCCGTGGACGACTATCGTCAGCTGCGCGGCTACGGTACCGCCGACCTGCGGCAACCAGCCGTCTCGATCCGGCCATGACCGACGATCTCGGATCCGGCCGAGGACGACAGGAGGACGCCATGTCCGTTCCTGAAACAGACCGGTCGGTTTCCGGAACGGACCGCCCGGACGCCCTGGTCACCCCGGTTCCACGTGATCCACGTGATCCGGAGGATGCCGATACCGGGCCGGTACGGCTGCTGGCACCGGACGGCCGGCGGCTGGCTGATGACACCTACGACCCGTACATCGCGGACCTCGCCGACACCGAACTGTACGGGCTCCTGCGCGACATGGTGATCGTGCGTCGGCTCGACGAGGAGGCGACCGCCCTGCAACGTCAGGGCGAGCTCGGGCTCTGGGCCAGCCTGCGCGGCCAGGAGGCTGCCCAGGTGGGGTCCGCCCGGGCGTTGCGCGACGACGACATGGTCTTCCCGTCCTACCGCGAGCACGGGGTGGCCTGGTGCCGCGGAGTCGACCCGTTGGACGTCCTCAGCCTGTTCCGTGGGGTCAACCATGGCGGGTGGGACGCGGACGAGCACGGATTCCAGGACTATTCGATCGTCGTGGGTTCGCAGACGCTGCACGCCACCGGATACGCCATGGGCGTTACCCGCGAGCTTGCGGCGGACGGGGACGGCGGCCTACCGGTGACGGTGGTCTACTTCGGGGACGGGGCATCCAGCCAGGGAGACGTCAACGAGGCGTTGAACTGGGCGGGTGTGTTCGAAGCGCCGGTGGTGTTCTTCTGCCAGAACAACCAGTGGGCGATATCCGAGCCGACTCGGCGGCAGACCCGTGCGCCGATCTTCCGCAGAGCGCGCGGATTCGGCCTTCCGGGAGTCCAGGTGGACGGGAACGACGTTCTCGCGACGTTGGCGGTGACGCGGTACGCCCTCCAGGCTGCCCGCCGGCGATGCCCGGTGCTGGTCGAGGCGGTGACCTACCGGATGGGCGCGCACACCACCGCCGACGACCCGTCCCGGTACCGCCACGCGGATGAACTGGCCGGCTGGAGTCGTCGCGACCCGGTGCAACGGATGGCCGCCTACCTGCGTGGCCGTGGCCTGTTGGACGACAGCCGCGCCGCCGACCTGGACGCCGAGGCCGATGCGCTCGCGACGACGCTGCGAGAAGGTTGCCTACGGCTTCCTGATCCGTCCCCGCACAGCATGTTCGACCATGTGTACGTGCACGACACCGAGACGCCGGCTGCGGCGCGGGACGCATGTGAGCAGGCCGAACCCTCCGGACAACCCGAACCTTCCGGGCCGGGCGAACCGTCCGGGCAAGCCGGACCGTCCGCTGATCCGGCCGTGGTGTCACCGCTGCTGACGGTCGCCGCGGCGCCGCTGCACCACACCCGAAAGGCGATCTGACGGTGCCCTTGACACTCACCCTGGCGAAGGCCCTCAACGCCGGGCTGCGTGCGTCCATGGAGGCGGACCCGAAGGTCGTCGTCATGGGCGAGGACGTCGGCAAGCTCGGCGGTGTCTTCCGGATCACCGACGGGCTGCAGGCCGACTTCGGCGAGGACCGGGTCATCGACACCCCGCTCGCCGAATCCGCGATCATCGGAACGGCGATCGGGTTGGCCATGCGGGGGTTCCGGCCGGTCTGTGAGATCCAGTTCGACGGGTTCGTCTACCCGGCCTTCGACCAGATCGTCACCCAGTTGGCGAAGATGCACTACCGGACGCAGGGACGCGTCCGCCTGCCGGTCACGGTCCGGATCCCGTTCGGGGGCGGCATCGGCGCGGTCGAACACCACAGCGAGTCACCGGAAGCCTACTTCTGCCATACCGCCGGGCTCAAGGTGGTGGCGTGTTCCAACCCGACCGACGCCCACATGATGATCCGGCAAGCCGTTGCCGCGGACGACCCTGTGATCTTTTTCGAGCCGAAGCGCCGGTACTGGGACAAGGCCGACGTCGAGACCGGCGCGCCGCTGTCCGCGGCAACTCCGTTGCACGTCAGTCGGGTCGTGCGGACCGGGGACGACGCGACGCTGGTCGCCTACGGCCCGATGGTCCGGACCTGCCTGAACGCGGCCGAGGCGATGGCCGTCGAGGGCCGCGAGCTCGAGGTGATCGACCTGCGGACGTTGTCTCCGCTCGACCTCTCCCCGGTGCTCGCGTCGGTGCGCCGGACCGGCCGGCTGGTGGTCGTCCACGAGGCGCCGTCGAACGTGTCGCTGTCCGCGGAGATCGCCGCCCGGGTCACCGAGGCCGCGTTCTACTCGCTGGAGGCTCCAGTACTACGCGTCACGGGCTATGACACCCCATACCCGCCTTCCCGCCTCGAAGAACACTACCTACCGGACGTCGACCGGGTTCTCGACGCTGTCGACCGCTCCTTCCAGTATTGATCGGCATCGGTTTCCGGCCGATGCCGGCTCGTCCCGATCGCCGTGTACCGACCAGTACCGACCAGTACCGACCAGTCTGTTGGAGGTCACCGTGGCATTCGAGCAGTTCCGCCTCCCCGACCTCGGCGAGGGCCTGCCTGACGCGGAGATCGTCCGGTGGCTGGTGGAGGTGGGCGATCCCATCACGGTCAACCAGCCGATCGCCGAGGTGGAAACCGCCAAAGCACTGGTCGAGGTGCCCTCTCCGCTCGCCGGGGTCCTCGCCACCCGGCACGCGGAGGCGGGCGAGACCGTCGAGGTCGGACGACCGCTGGTGACCGTCGACACCGGCGGAGAGACGTCCGGCGGCCCTCTGGCATCAGTGCCGGGTACCGTCCCCGAGGCGGACCGAGGCCCGGCCGACCTGCCCGACGGGCGGACACCGGTACTGGTCGGCTACGGCCCGCGCGACCGTTCCGGACCGTCGCGGGCCCGTACCCACCGCCGAGGCGGGCAGGTGGGTACGCCGGGGGCCATCCACGGCACGACGACACCGACAAACACGTCGGTAACCGTGACCACCACGCCCGTGACCACCACGCCCGCGACCACCAGGGTGTCCCAGCAACCCGACCAGCCTGAGCGGCGGTCACGGCGGGTGGCGGTACTTGCCAAACCACCGGTCCGCAAACTCGCCCGCGATCTCGGCGTGGACCTTCAGGCGATCATCGGTACCGGACCGCACGGAACGATCAGTCGCGCGGACGTCGAGTCGGCCCGGAGATCCGCATCCGGTCACCGGGCAACCCGTACCCACCTCGTTCCAGTGACCGGGGTCCGGCGGGCAATCGCCGAGGCCATGGTGACCAGCGCGTTCAACGCGCCGCAGGTCACCGAGTTCGTGAGCGTCGATGTCACGCGGACGCTGGCTGCCCGCGACAGGATCGCCGCCCTGCCCGAGTTCTCAGGCGTGAAGGTGACACCGCTGTTGTTCATCGCGAAGGCGCTGCTGACCGCCGTCCGCCGTCACCCGATGGTCAATTCAAGTTGGGAGGACCCGGTCGGCGACGAACCCGCGCAGATCGCCGTCCATGAGTACGTCAACCTCGGGATCGCGGTAGCCGCGCCACGCGGACTAGTGGTGCCGAACATCCCGGACGCGGGCGAGCTTGGTCTTGTCGCCCTCGCGCACGCGTTGCACGATCTCACCGTGACCGCTCGTGCCGGGAAGCTCACCCCACAGGCACTACGCGGCGGGACGATCACGATCACCAACATCGGGGTGTTCGGGGTGGACATCGGTACGCCCATCCTCAATCCGCCGGAGGCCGCGATCCTCGCCCTCGGCGCGATCCGCCCGATGCCGTGGGTGCACGAAGGCGAGCTGGCGGTCCGGACGGTGGCGCAGCTCGCCCTGACCTTCGACCACCGGATCGTCGACGGTGAACTCGGCGCGAAGGTGCTGACGGATGTCGCCCGGATGCTCACCGACCCGACGGTGATTCTTGCCCTGAGCTGATACAAACCCCCAGAAAGTCACTTTAAGTAACCATCATCGGAGTGCGATCGAACCTCCGAGGATAAGTACAAGGCCGGACACAACGCACCAACCCGGAAGCTCAACCGGGGCAAAGGGCACAGGCGGGGCCGGACAACGGAGGAAGGAACTCGCCTGGTACGGTTGCGCCTTGCTTACGGCTTCCGGCACAGCTTCCGGTACAAAGGGGTGGAACGCATGACGCGCGTGGAGGCACTACAGGCGGCCGACGAGTTTGTCGCCAAGGTCCTGACCTCCGCAGGCTCCAGCGGCCGATTCACCGGTGCTCTCAACCTCGCCGAACGGGTTGATCTGACGCTGCGGGTCGCGAGGTTCCTTCTCGAGGGACAGGGAGTCTCCGAAGCGGACGAGCTCCTCAAGCGGGACATGCGCAATGAGCTGGACCAGGCTTTCCCGCCGCTGCGCACATCCTGACACCGTACGCATCCCGCCCCATCGCGTGATCTGCTGTGGGCTTACCTGCGGTGGTGGTCATCCCGTCCGCGCAAGACCGGCACGTCCAGGCCGAAGTGGACACTCCGATCTTTTGCTGTACAGCAGGAGCCGGAAGCCCGCGGGCTTCCGGCTCCTTTCCGGTTCGCATCTTTTGCCGGATATTGCCGGACAACCGGATGCTCTCAGAAGGCGTCTTCGGAGAGGTCCATCAGATCGAGGTCGGTGGCCGAAACGATGGCGAGACGGGCCGACAGCTCAGGCAGCACATTGGCGGCGAACCAGCGGGCCGCGGACACCTTGCCCTCGTAGAAGGCCCTGTCC
Source organism: Frankia sp. Cppng1_Ct_nod (assembly GCF_920656135.1). Classification (NCBI taxonomy): domain Bacteria; kingdom Bacillati; phylum Actinomycetota; class Actinomycetes; order Frankiales; family Frankiaceae; genus Frankia; species Frankia sp. Cppng1_Ct_nod. The sequence continues at coordinate 7,366 of NZ_CAKKTK010000021.1, forward strand.
TTTGCCGACGGGGATGCCGCGAGCGCGTTCAGAGCGACCTCGGCCTGGCGTAGCAGCAGCCAGCCGATAGCGAGATCGCCGACGCTCATCAACAACCGGGTGGTGTTCAGGCCGACCTTGTACACCTGCCGGGGATCGCGCGCGGCGGCGCCGAGAAAGCCGACCAGCACACCGACCATGGACTGGACGTTGTCCACCGCGGTCCCGAGGATCTCCCGCTCACGCCGCAGCGCGCCGTCGCCGACGTCCCCCTTGGTGAACGTCTGGATCTCGGTGAGCAGCGCGCCGAGGGCCTTGCTCCGGTCCCGCACGATCTTGCGGAAGAAGAAGTCCTGCCCCTGGATCGACGTGGTTCCCTCGTACAGGGTATCGATCTTGGAGTCCCGGATGTACTGCTCGATGGGGTAGTCCTGCAGGTAACCGGATCCTCCGAAAACCTGTAGCGACGTCGCGAGCAGCTCGTAGGACCGTTCGGAACCGACACCCTTGACGATCGGCAGCAGCAGGTCGTTGAGCCGTTCGGCAATGTCGTCCGTCGTGCCCGCGCTGCTCGCCACCGCCACCCTGTCCTGGATGGTGGCGGTGTACAGGACCAGCGCCCGCATGCCTTCCGCGTACGCCTTCTGCAGCATGAGCATCCGCCGGACGTCCGGGTGGTGGATGACCGTGACCCGGGGGGCGGCCTTGTCCAGGAGCTGCGTCAGGTCGGCGCCCTGGACCCGGGTCCTCGCGAACTCGAGCGCGTTGAGGTAGCCGGTCGACAGCGTCGCGATCGCCTTGGTGCCCACCATCATCCGGGCGTATTCGATGATCTCGAACATCTGGGCAATGCCGTCGTGGACATCACCGACGAGCCAGCCGACCGCCGGGTGCCTCTCGCCGAACCGCACCTCACAGGTGGTCGAGACCTTCAGGCCCATCTTCTTCTCGACGTTCGTGACATACACGCCGTTGCGTTCGCGCGGCTCACCGGTCTCAGGGTCCACCAGGAACTTCGGCACCAGGAACATGGACAGTCCCTTGGTACCGGGACCATAACCCTCGGGGCGGGCAAGGGTGAGGTGAAAGATGTTCTCCGGAACGTCCCAGTCACCACCGGTGATGAAACGCTTCACGCCCTCGATGTGCCAGCTGCCGTCGGCCTGTGCCACGGCCCGGGTGCGGCCGGCCCCGACGTCCGAACCGGCGTCGGGCTCGGTGAGCACCATGGTCGCGCCCCACTGCCGCTCGATCGCCTGGCGGGCGAACCTCTTCTGCGCGGTGTTGCCGAGCCGGTCGAGGATCCCGGCGAAGGTCGGTCCACTCATGTACATGAACACCGCGGGGTTGGAGCCGAGGATCAGCTCCGAGGCAGCCCAGATCACCGACGGAGGTGCGCCCATGCCACCGAGATGCGACGGCACGAACAACCGCCACCACTCGCCGTCGATGAGGTCGGCGAAGGACTTCTTGAACGCCTCCGGCAACGTGACGTTTCCCGTTGCCGGGTCGAAGACCGGTGGGTTGCGGTCGGAGTCCGCGAACGACTCGGCGATCGGGCCGGTCGCGAGCCTGTCCACCTCGACCAGGACGTCATGGGTGGTCTCGCGATCCATCTCCGCGAACGGTCCGTGCCCGAGCGTCTGGTCAACGCCCAGTACCTCGAACAGGTTGAACTCGATGTCGCGGAGGTTGCTCCTGTAGTGCCCCATGGTGCCTCCCCGAGGAAGAGCCGGCTTCGGTGATCGCCGAGAGGTCCGACGTACTCCTACTGGCCAGTAACTCCTACCCATGCTACCCGCCGGTAACCATGCCGGGTACAGACAGGCCAATGCCCGACCAACCGTTCAGATGGGCACCAAATCCGCCACTCCGGATGACAACAACTACCCTGAGTAGGTAAATGGATGAGCAAAAGGCCCCGATATCTCACATCCACCGGCATCCGACTACGAAACGTCGCTCCACCGGAAGGCACCGTCGGGATCACGCAGACAGCTGATGGGGCGTCCGTTCGCACCCTGCACAACCTGGCCGGTGTCCGTAGTGTCGCACTCGGTACCCGGAGCAGGAGCCGACGGCGTCGACGGCTGGCTGGGCAGGCTCCACCGGGCCTCGTCCGAGGTTGTCCCCGCGCAGTACAGGACCAGCCCGTTGATGGCCTGCCGGGGAGCGGAATCAAGTTCCGGCGCGCACGGTTCCCCGACGAACACCGACGTCGGGGATTGCGAACCGGTTGCCCGCGGATCAGCGGAGCCGGAACCCGCGCCGGCGGAGTTGTCCCCACCCGCCCCGCCCCCCGCCGCGTCCGAAGACGCTCGCGGGTCAGCGCTGGGCCCTGTCCTCGGCGGATTCGCCGGACCCGCCGAACCACCCGTTCCCCCGCTTGGGGTCTGTGCCGGCTCGGGCTCGCCGCTTCGGGGACCAGCCGTGGCGCTCGGCATCGAGGACTGCGGCTGCGGTTGCGGTTGCCGCTGCGGTTGCGACGCCCGCGCGTTCGACGTGGTCGAGGCACACCCGGCCAGCAGGACCGCAGCCATCCCGAAGGCCGCAACCATGCCGGTCACGACACGATCATGATCCGTACGGTTAGCAGCACCGCGTCTTCCATGTCCAGCCGCCACACTGACCAGCTTAGGTAGGACGGCCGAAAGAGGAAGCAGTCACGTCCGCGACCGGCCGCCTTAACCGAATCAGGAAGCCAGTGCCGCATCAGGGCGGAACCTGACGGTACAGACCGATCACGACCAGTTCGATCGAGTGCGGGTGTCGGATCCGCAACTACTCGGCCACCTTTGCGCCCGCGATCGGGAGGAGTTGCTCCGGCTGCTGCGATCCGTCCTCGACGCCATCGGGCGGGCCGAACCGACCGGATCGTCAGAACCCGGTGTAGGACGGGTTCTCACGAACGTCCCGACCCGCCCTGTGGGACAGATCACGATCATCGGAAACGACTGACATCGATATCGGGTCCCGTCCGGCACCCGTCCGGCCTACGATCCGGCACATGGTCGCCTGCCCGACATGTGGAAAGGCCAACCCGGAAGAGGCGCGTTTCTGCTTCTCCTGCGGTACTCCCCTGCCCACATTCGCCATCGGCGCCCGCAAGACCGTCACGATCATGTTCTGTGATGTCACCGGCTACACGGCCATCGGGGAGCAACTCGACTCCGAACCGCTGCAGCAGGTCATGTGGCGGTTCTTCTCCGCCGTCCGGGAAGTGATCTCGGCGCATGGCGGCAGCGTCGAGAAGTTCATCGGGGACGCCGTGTTCGCCGTCTTCGGCATCCCCGTCCTGCATGAGGACGACGCGCTTCGGGCCGCCCGCGCCGCGTGCGACATCCGCGCCAGCATGGATGCCATCAACGCCGACCTGCAACGGGACTGGGGGTTCCGACTCCGCATCCGGATCGGGATCAACACCGGCGAGGTCACGGTCGGCGGGCCGGGGACGGGCGGCGGGGTGACCGGGGACGCCGTCAACGTCGCGTCGCGGCTGGAGGAGTCCGCCGACCCCGACGAGATCCTCATCGCCGATGCCACCCTGCGGATGATCCGGCCGCACGTGCATACCGAAGCTGTCGGGCCACTCGTCGTCCAGGGCAAGAAAGCTCCCCTGCGGGCCCACCGCCTGATCGGTCTGACCCACCCCGACGTCGGCCCGGGCTCACGCCTTGCCCCGGACGGCTTTGCCGCACCGGTGATCGGCCGCGACCGCGAACGCCGCCGCCTGCACGACGCCCTCGATCAGGTGATCGAGGAACGCACCTGTCACCTGTTCACCCTGCTGGGCCCCGCCGGCATCGGAAAGTCCCGGATGGTCGGGGAGTTCTGCGAGGCCATGGCCCCGCGTGCGACGGTGCTCACCGGACGCTGCCTGTCCTATGGCGAAGGCATCACCTACTGGCCGCTGATGGAGATGGTCCGCCAGGCGACCGGCATGTCCGCCGACGAGAGCGCGCCAGAGGGCCGACTCCGCCTGCGCAAGCTGCTGGACGAGGTCGGCAACGTCATCGGCGACGCCGCCGCCGTGGTGGACGGGCTCGCGCCGCTGATCGGGCTCGGTGGCGCGGAGGTCGGGGCGCAGGAGAGCTTCTGGGCGGTCCGGACGTTTCTGGCCGCGCTCGCCGAGAAACGCCCGCTGATCGTCTGCTTCGACGACGTGCACTGGGCCGAACCGACCCTGCTGGACCTGATCGAGCATGTCGCCGACTGGTCCAGGGAAGCACCGATCCTGCTGCTCTGCCTGGCCAGGCCGGAACTACTGGAGGAACGTCGGACGTGGGGCGGCGGCAAGCTCAACGCCACGTCCATGCTGCTGCGGCCGCTGACCGACGACCGTTGCCAGCGCCTGATCCGGACGCTGATGGGATCGAACGACCTCGATCCCGCGCTGGTTTCGAGAATCACCGAATCGGCCTCGGGGAACCCCCTGTTCGTCGAGCAGACCCTCGCGGCCCTTGTCGACGACGGGCTGCTGCGCCGCGAGGGCGATCGCTGGATCGCGACCGGCAACCTGGGCTCGGTCCAGGTCCCACCGACGATCTCCGCGCTGCTGGCCGCCCGCCTCGACCGGCTCAACCTGCATGAGCGGCGGGTCCTCGAACGCGCCGCCGTGGTCGGTCAGCGCTTCTACCTGGATGCGGTCGTGGAGCTGTCCGCCCCGGCGGACCGGGACGCTGTCGCCGCGCACTGCCTGTCGCTGGTCCGCAAGGAACTGGTCCATCCCGACCGCTCGGACCTCCCGGGCGTGGACGCGTTCCGCTTCCTGCACGTCCTGCTGCGCGACTGTGCCTACCAGGCAACGTCGAAACGGCAGCGAGCCGACCTGCACCGAGGGTTCGCCGGATGGTTACAGGCACGAATGGTCGGGCGTCCCGGCGAACACGACGAACTCGTCGGCTACCACCTGGAACAGGCATACCGGTACCGGGTGGAGCTCGGGCTACGCAACACCGAAACCGCGGAGCTCGGACGGCAGGCCGCGACCTGCCTGATCGAGGCTGCCGACCGGGTCCGGCAGGGAGATGAGACGGGAGCGGCCGCGCTGCTCAAGCGGGCGATCAAACTCCTACCGGTAACCGATCCGCTGCGCATCCGCGCCGAGATCGACCTCGGCTGGGCGTTGCACTCCTTCGGCCAGCGCGGTGACGCCGAACGCATGTTGCGTCAGGCCACCGACCGGGCCACCAGGATCGGCGACGCCGGGCTGCGGGCGCATGCCCGCCTCGCCCACCTGCGCCTCATGTTCGCGACCAGCCCCGAGGGACTGGTCGCCGAAACCCTCAGCGAGGCGACCCGCGCGCTACCGATCTTCATTGAGAACGGGGACGAGGTCGGTGCCGCGCTCGCCTGCCGAAGCCAGGCCACCGCCTACCTGGCGGCCGGCCGCTACGCCCTGGCCGAACGGGCGATGCAGGCGGCCGTCCGGCACTCCGAGGAGTCCGGAGTGCTGCGCGACGCCCAGACCATGCGACGCGACCTCGTCCATCTGCTGAGCTTCGCCCCACGCCCGGTCGGCGAGTCGCTCGACCGAGCCGAGCGGGCGTTGGCCGGAGTCGGGGACGACCGCGGCCTGCGCCGCTCGCTGCTCGCGCAACTGGCGGTTCTTTACACGATGGCGGGGAACATCGACGCCGCCATGGACCACCTTGCCCGGGCTGAAGAGATCGTCTGGGACGTCCGGAGCCCCCGCGGAGACCCTCTCTACGGGGGCTTCGTCGTTGCCCGTGTCGCCCTGCTCACCGACGATCTGGACACGGCCGAGCATGAGCTGCGGCGCAGCTGCCGGCGGCTGGCCCGGATGGGCGAGCGCGCGCACCTGGCGACACGGGCCGCGGCCCTTGCCGACGTCCTGGTCAAACTCGGACGTCTGGAGGAGGCGGCCACCTACGCATCGCGTGCCAGGGATGCCGCGGCCGGCGACCAGGCTCCCGCCCAGGCCGGCTGGTGCGCGGTGCACGCCAAGCTGCTCGCGAGACGGGGCCCGGAGCGGGAGGTCCATGCCATCCGGTTCGCCGAGGCCGCGTGCGATCTCGCGGGGCAGACCGACGACTGGGACGGGCAGGCACAGGCATGGCTGGCCTATGCCGAGGTTCTGGCGCAGATCGGGCGACTCGACGAGGTCCGGCCGAAGGTCGATGCCGCGGTCTCGTGCTATGAGAAGAAAGGCAACATCACCGGAGCCTCACAGGCCCGCCGCCTGTTCTAGGACGTGCTCAAGAAGCCCGTGCTCACGGTGGCGGGCCGAGGAGTCCCCTGACGCGAGCTTCTTCCTGGAGGTAGTGAAGCTCCTCGGCCCAGAGGCGGAAACGTTCGATGGCGTCGAGCTGGGCCGACAACGCGCGAGCGACGCGCGGGATCGCAAGGCGCTCCAGCGGGCCCCGCAGCCACGGCCGGTCCGCCGTTTCCTCCTCGCCGACCCGCTCAGATGCCGCCCGGTACAGGACTATTTCGCCCTGCGTCACCTCGAGCTGCTCGAGGAGCATCCGCATCCGGGCCTTCAGTTCCGACTCGGTCGGCTGGGCGCGTCTGCCCGGCCAGTACCCGTTGTAGGGCCCGCGCAGCGGGGGGCCGCCCGGACGGCCCCCGCCCGGGCCAACCGGCTCCGTCACAGCGGACCTCGGCATGGCAGACATGGTGACAGGAGGGTACGTTCCGATGAAACGGGGCAGGTGTTCGCCCTGCCACGTGTCGGCAGCTCCGTCCTTCCACCACCCCATGGTCGCCGGTATGTTCATGTCCGTCTCGGGTGGCTTCATCCCCGTTGATCCGCATCCGCGTTGATTCGCATCCGCGTTGATCCGCAATCCGTCGTATTCACACGCGGGCCGCCCGACCTCTTCACGATTTCGTCCCGAGGAAGTGAATTCCCAACAACCCTGGGTAACACGATAACGGGTAACGGAAAGTGCTTGCCTCAAATCTTTCCGTGTTGTCGAGCGAGGGCCAGGGAGCGCGATGGCCGGATCCATAGCGGTTGTGCTGGTATTTCCACTCCTCCTCATGATCGGCATGTTGGCCATGCACCGAGTGGAGAAGCTGATCGAAAAGGTACGCCGGCCGCCGCTGTGGTTGGTACCGGATCTGGACGACAACCCCGACCGGCAGGTCGAGGAGATCGGGCCACCACCGACCCGACTGCTGCGGCTGATCGTGTCCCGTCAACCGAACCGGCCCTGAGCGGCGGCTCACCGGCCCGGTGAGCCGCCGCTGACGCGTCAGCGAACAACGACGGCGGACACGTCAGCGCACAGAGCCGGTCGTCGCGGCGGACACCGCCTCGCCCGACCGCCGCGACGCGCCGTCAACCTGCAGACGACCGGTCAGACCGGTGGAACGCAGCAACGCCATGAACGCCGGGGACGCCCCACGGATCCGCAATGTCGAGTGGACGCCTCGCAGCAGCAGATCGGCTCGCAGCAGCGCCGCCATCCCGGCGATGTCGATGGCACACAGACCACCGACGTCCACCGTCACGTCGACGCCGCCCCGGCCGAGCAGTTCATGGATCTGCTGGCGGAACCGCAGCCGACCGCGGGTGTCGAGTTCACCGTCGAGCACGATCACCACATCGCACCCGGACTGCGTCACCGACATCCGCAGACACCCGACCTCCACCTGCATGTTTCCGCCCCCCGGTGCTCCCGTCGGCTCCCTGCCTGCCGGCTCCCCCGCCCCGCAACCGCGCCCCGCGGCCGGTACGAGATCCCTCGGCCGGTTCACCTCGCCGAACGACCCTTCCCCAGCGTCGCGCCACGGCGGGTCCCCTTGACTGGAATCGCCGACAGCGTGGTCCCTCCCCGAGTCACGGGATACCTACACCCGATACAGCGATACTACCGAGGGTAGCGAAGGTTCCGACTTCTGTATACGGAGAGCTACGGAGATTTCAAGGGGTGACCGTAAATCGGAAATATCCGATCAATCTGATTGATCCAGGCCTACCGGATGATTACCCTGACAGGTGTCCAGCCTCGCGGAAGCGACGAATCAGGGTATTGGTGGAACTGTCGTGAGCCAGCTTGCCGGACCCGCCGTCGACGGTGTCCGCCGACAGTTCCGGGATGATCCGCTGAGCCAGCACCTTGCCGAGCTCCACACCCCACTGGTCGAAGCTGTTGACATTCCAGATCGCACCCTGGGTGAAAACCTTGTGCTCGTACAGTGCGACCAGCTGGCCAAGTACGAACGGGGTCAGACGGTCCGCCATGATCGTGTTCGTCGGGTGGTTTCCCGCGAACGTCCGATGTGGGACCAGCTCCGGCGCCACCCCTTCGGCGACGACCTGTTCGGCGGTCCTGCCGAACGCCAGCGCCTCGGTCTGGGCGAAGAAGTTCGCCATCAGCAGCACATGATGGTCCGTGCCGCCGTCGCGCACCTCGTGGTCCGCGGCGACGAATCCGATGAAATCACACGGGATCAGCGTCGTGCCCTGGTGGATGAGCTGGAAGTAGGCGTGCTGGCCGTTGGTCCCGGGAGTTCCCCACACGACCGGTCCGGTGGGAACGGACACCGGTCGGCCGGCACGGTCCACCGACTTGCCGTTACTCTCCATGTCAAGCTGTTGCAGATACGCCGGGAACCGGCCCAGATAGTGGCTGTAAGGCAGCACGGCATGGGTCTGTGCGCCGAAGAAGTCCCGGTACCACAGGCCGAGGAGAGCGAGGAGCACCGGCAGGTTCCGGTCGAACGGTGCCGTACGGAAGTGGACGTCCATCGCGTGGAAACCAGCCAGCATTTCCCGGAAGTTCTCGGGTCCGACCGCCAGCATCAGCGAAAGGCCGATCGCCGAGTCCAGCGAGTAGCGCCCGCCCACCCAGTCCCAGAACTCGAACATGTTGGCGCTGTCCATACCGAACTCGATCACTTTCTCCGTATTCGTGGACACCGCCACGAAGTGGAACGGGACCGCGTCCGGGCCGAGCGCGTCGATCAACCAGGCTCGGGCGGTGCGGGCGTTCGCCAGCGTCTCCAGGGTGGTGAATGTCTTGGACGACACGACGAACAACGTCTCGGCCGGATCGAGATCGTGTGTCGCCTCCCAGATGTCGGTACCGTCGACGTTCGACACGAAACGCATCTGTATCGAACGGTCGGAGTAGTCCAACAACGCCTCGTACGCCATGGCCGGGCCGAGGTCCGAACCTCCGATACCAATGTTGACCACGGTTCGGATGTGTTTTCCGGTGCTTCCTGTCCATACTCCGGAACGCACCTTGTCCGCGAACACCGACATCCGCGCGAGCACCTCGTGCACGGCGGGTACCACGTTCACCCCGTCCACTTCGATGACGGTGTCCGCCGGGGCCCGCAGCGCGGCATGGAGCACTGCCCTGCCCTCGGTTGTGTTGATCTTTTCGCCGGTGAACATGGCCTCGACCTGTTCCCGCAGCCGCACCCGTTCGGCAAGGGCGACCAGCAGCTCGACCGTCCGAGCGGTGACCCTGTTCTTGGAGTAGTCCAGATAAAGGCCGTCGGTCTCGACCGTGAGTGTCTCGCCCCGGCTCGGGTCCTGCGCGAACAGGCTCCGCAGATGGACGTCGGCGAGCTCGGCATGGTGCTTGTCAAGCGCTGCCCATTCCGGCGTTCCCGTTATGGGGGAAGCGTGCAGGACAGCATCGAGGGACGACTCGATGGACGACATGATCTTGTGGGACCTCCCGATCGGATGGCCGCGGGCGCGTCGGCAACACGCTCACGATGCTGCATGGCCCACGCCAGGTCCACGGCACAGCATCACCGGGCAGGTCACCGCGCGCGTCACCAAGGGAGGCATCACGGGCGCATGGGAACGCGGCGCGAACGACCGTCGCCGCCGCCGTCCACTGTTATGACGCAGCGGTTATGGAGAAACCCGGAACGTGACTAACCGGGGAACCCTATGACCTGTGTCACCCATCTGTCAGCACCAGCCGCCACCTGCGGCGAGAGAAGGATGTGGCGAGGGTCGTACACTCACGACTGCTTTGCGATAAGGGACATGCGGATGCGGCTAATGGCGCATGCTGTCCACACGGTGGCGGACGGAAACTGACCTTTGTTGATCGATCGCTCACTGGTGGAGACCGCTCTCCCGGGATACCAGGTCGACGGTGAGCTCGGCCGCGGCGGCTATGGGCTCGTCCTCGGCGGCCAGCACCGGTTGATCGGCCGTAATGTCGCGATCAAAGTGCTGCTTGACACCACCAACGACGTGGGCCTGCGGGCCCGTTTCCTCGCCGAGGCGCGGGTCCTCGCCGAACTCGACCATCCACATGTCGTGCGTATCCACGACTACGTCGAACATCAGGGCACCTGCCTGCTGGTCATGGAACTACTTCCCGGGGGGACGCTGCGCCAACGACTGGCCGCAGGCCCGATGTCGCCGGAAGCCACCTGCGCGCTCGGCCTCGCAGCCGCCGCCGCGCTGAAGGCCGCTCATGCCCACAACGTCCTGCACCGCGACATCAAGCCCGACAACATGATGTTTGCGTCGGACGGGCTGCTCAAGGTCACCGACTTCGGCGTCGCCAAGATTTTCGAAGGTACCGAGACAACCGCGAGCGGCGTCCTTGGAACACCTCGCTACATGGCTCCGGAACAGATCACCGGTGGTCGCCTCTACGCCTCCACCGATCTCTACGCGCTCGGCGGGGTCCTCTACGAGCTGCTCGCCCGACGTCCGCTCTTCGGCAGGTCCATGTCCATCGGCGCGCTCGTCAACCACCACCTCAACGTGACACCGGTGCCGTTGGAAGGCATACCCGACGCCATCAGCGTCACGATCATGCGGACGCTGGCCAAGGAACCCACCGCCCGTTTCCCGGACGCCACCCAGTTCGCTCTTGAGTTGGCCCGGGCCGCGGCGAGTACGTTCGGCCCGGACTGGCTGGTCCGGTCCGGAATGAAGGTGCAGCTGGACGACGAGGTGCGCCGCGCCGCGCAGGCCCGGACGTCCAGCCCGGACCAGCGCATCCCGGGTCCACCGGCGCCGGGATGGTCAGGGCCGCAGGTACCCCAGCCCCAACCGTTCCAGCCCCAACCGTTCCAGCCCCAACCGTTCCAGCCCCAACCGTTCCAGCCCCGGCCCCAGTCCGGCGGACCGGCCGGCCCACGGCCGAAGACCGACCCGTGGGTGCCACCGAGGGCGCACACACCGCCGCAGTTTCCGCCGCCCGCGTCTCCGCCGCACAACCAGACTCCACCGCACAACCAGACTCCACCGCACAACCAGACTCCACCGCCCGCGTCTCCACCCGGGCAGGCTCAGCCCGGTGCGGGCTGGTGGCAGGCGAATCCGTTCATCCCCGGAGCGGGCCAGGGTCCCGGGCCTGGCGGGTTCTCTGGACCTGCCAGGCCCGGACCTACGCGGGTGCAGGTGCCGGCGTGGCCCGACGGCCCTGCACGACCCTCACGCCGGCCGTCGGGCCAGCCGTGGCTCATCGCCGGGGTCGTGCTCATCGCGGTACTCGCGCTGATTCTGAGCATCTCGTTGGTGGCCGCCAAGGGTCGCAACTCCGGCAAGGACCCGAAGTCGGCGATGTTCGAACCCGGTGTCGCCTACGCCGGGGCGGCGCTGACCCTGCCCGGTCTGGACGCGTACGACATCAGTATCGACAAGGCCGGCGCACTCCTGGTCACCGACTGGACCAGTCACCAGGTACGAAAGATCAATCCGGATGGCACCGTGGTGACCGTGGCCGGCACCGGGACGAGCGGCTTCACCCCGGACGGCGGGCCGGCGAACCAGGCACAGCTCGACAGCCCCGCCACGACGATCACCGACTCGGACGGAAACATCTACATCAGCGACTCGGGCAACCAGCGCATCCGGAAGATCGGCCTGGACGGGACCATCACCACGATCGCCGGTACCGGCACCGGCGGCTTCTCCGGGGACGGCGGTCTCGCGACCTCGGCCGAGCTCAACGAACCGAACGGGCTGGCCATCGCCGCGGACGGCTCGCTCTACATCGCCGACTACGCCAACCAGCGCGTCAGGAAGATCACCCCAGATGGGGTGATCACGACGGTGGCCGGCACCGGGAACAAGGGGTTCAGCGGGGACGACGGCCCGGCCACCGCTGCCGAGTTCAACAATCCGAACGGGCTGGCCATCGCCGCGGACGGCACCCTCTACGTGTCCGATCTCGGCAACAAACGCATCCGGAAGATCACTACGGACGGGACCATCACGACCGTCGCCGGGAACGGGACGTACGGCTTCAGCGGGGACGGCGGGCCGGCCACCGACGCCGGACTCCGCATCCCGAACGTCGCAGTCGGCCCCGACGGCTCGCTCTACATCGCCGACTACGGCAACCAGCGCATCCGGCGGGTCGGCGCCGACGGAGTGATCACAACCGTGGTCGGCAACGGGACCGAGGGCTCCACCGGGGACGGCGGGGCCGCGACCCGAGCGCAGCTGTCGAGCCCGACCTGTACCGCCGTCGACGGTGCCGGCAACCTCTACATAGCCGACGACAAGAACGACCGCGTTCGGCGGGTCACCCCCGGCGGCGTCATCACGACCATCGCCAAGGCCCGGTAGGTCACAGCTCGGTAGGTCACAGCTCAACAGGTCACAGCTCAGTTACTGGCCGAAGGCGGCGCGGACAGCTCTCCCTGCGCCGACGGAGGCCCCGAGGAATCAAGTAGGGACCAGCGGATCACGACATGGCAGTCGACCAGGCACGAATAGCGACCGCCTTACCGGACTACGACGTCGGTGCCGAGCTTGGCCGCGGGGGCTTCGGTGCGGTGCTGGCCGGTCGCCACAAACTGATCCACCGCGATGTTGCGATCAAGGTCCTTCTCGAGGACGCGAGCGGCGTCGAGGACATCCGCGAGCGGTTCCTGGCGGAGGCGCGGGTCCTCGCGGGACTCGACCATCCCCACGTCGTCCGCATCTACGACTACGTGGAACGTGACGGCCTGTGCCTGCTGGTGATGGAGAAGCTGACCGGGGGAAGTCTGCGCCGACGCTTCGCCCAGGGGCTGAGCCAACCGGCAGCCTGCGCGATCGGGCTGTCCGCCGCCACCGCACTCGCCGCGGCACACGCACAGGGCGTCCTGCACCGCGACGTCAAACCGGACAACCTGCTGTTCACCGACGCCGGCCTGCCCAAGATGACCGACTTCGGCATCGCCAAGATTCTCGAGACCACGGCGACCACCACTACCGGGCTGATCGGGACGCCTCGCTACATGGCTCCCGAGCAGATCGCCGGGGACCGCCTCAGCCCGGCTACAGACCTTTACGCGCTCGGTCTCGTCATCTACGAACTGCTGGCCGGACGCCCGCCGTTCGAGAAGAACCTGACGGTTCCGGCGATGCTGTACCACCATCTCAACGTTGCGCCCGCACCGCTGGTGGAGGCGCCGGACCCGGTTGCCGAGGTTATCGGGCGGGTGTTGGAGAAGAACCCGCCGTCTCGGCACCCATCCGCCGAGGCGTTCGCCGTCGATCTCGCCGTGGCCGCGGCCGGCGCCTTCGGCCCGAGCTGGCTCACCGCCAGCGAGGTGCCGACGACCCTGCCGGACGCGATCATCGCGGCGGCCCGAGGCGGCGCGTCGGCCCCGACCCGGTCTCTGACGAAACCGCGCGAGTTCCCGCAGACGTCGGGCTCACCCTGGTGGCCGACGCCGGGTACCACGGGCTCTGGCACCACGGGCTCCGGCACCACAGGCTCCGGCACCACCGTGGCCGGCGCGGTCGCGGCCGGCGCGGTCGCGGCCGGCGCGGTCGCGGCCGGTGGCAGGACGGACACGACCGCGCGCGTCCCGGTCTCGCTGGCCGCGCCGCCGCCGGCCGGGCCGGAGTATTCGATACCCCACGGCACCGGTGGACACCCGACGCATCCCGCGCCTGAACGGAGGCGACCGCGGTCCAGCGTGCGCGGGCTGCTCGGGTCCGGCGTGCGCAGGCTGCTCGGTGGTCGGCGTAACCGGATCATGGCTGCCGTCCTGGCCGTCGTGCTGGTAGCCGCCGGCATCGGGCTTGCATTCACGCTTTCCGGCTCCGGCCCGAAACCCGGTAGGGCCGCATATTCCGGCCGAACCCTGGACGCGGGCCTGTCCCAGGTGAGCGGCCTGGCCATCGGCGCCGACGGGACCATCGTCGTCTCGGACTCGACCCTCGGCCGGGTGACGACCATCGACTCGGCCGGACATGTCAACTGGCTGGCCGGTACCAGGAAACCGTCGTCATCGACGGCGGCGAGCACGATACCGGTGCCGACAGCCACTACCGCGGCCCAGAAAGCAGCGTTGAACCAGCCTGGCGCCGTCGCGGTCGACAGAAACGGCACGGTCTACGTCGCGGCCGGCTACGACGGGCAGATTTTCAAGATCACACAAGATGGCGCCATCGCTCTGGTCGCCGGTGCCGGGCCGAAGCAGGAAGGATTCACGGGAAACAGGGGGACCGCGACCTTCGCGGAACTGCCATCCCTTACCGGCGTCGCGATCGACAAGAACGGCGACGTCCTCATCGCCGACGGCACCCGGCTGCTGCGGGTCACACCCACCGACGGCATGATCGACACGATCGCGGGCACGAGCGGCACCGGGGGTGCGGGAACCTCGGGCGACGGCGGCCCGGCCACCGCCGCCCGGCTGGCCAAACCCACGGGCATCGCGGTCGCGAGGAACGGCGCGATCTACATCCTTGACAGAACCGCGAGAACAGTAAGAAAGATCGCCCCGAACGGGACCATCTCGCGGGTAGCGGGAAAAGCCCCGGCAACCGGCACCACCTCATCCACCCCATCCCCGATGCTGCCGACCGCCTCAGCCTCACCACCGGCGATCGGCAGCGTCGGGGATGGTTCACCGGCAACCGATGTCGCGCTCGACGATCCGACCGGGATCGCGCTGGCACCGAACGGTGACCTCTATATCGCCGACTACGGCAGCAGCGTGATCCGCGTGGTGAAAGCATCCAACGGGCGGATCACCACGTTCGCCGGAGCCCGGTCCGCCACGGACCCCGGTGACGGGGGCGATGCCCGCGAGGCCCGCGTCTACGCGCCGACCGGGGTCGCCGTTGACGGCACCGGTGCGGTCTACGTCACCCAGTACGGCGGCGTCGTCCGCCGCATCGGATCCGACGGGATCATCATGACCGTTCTGAAGTCCGGCTGACCGGGGCCTGACAGGTAGTTGCGGGGACACACCCCGGCTCGCGTGCCGCCGTGCCGCCGGGACACTGGCTCGCGTGCCGCCGTGCCGCCGGGACACCGGGACAGAAGGCCCCTGATGTAGCCTTCCGGTTACGCAAACGAGTTGTCGACGTGTCGGACCACCGCTGGTACCGGCAGGCTCCGGTCATCGTGGACGGCGCCTGTCCACCCCGTCTTCCCCGCGAGGTCCGGCATGAAAAAGCTTGCACCCGTGTGCGCACTCGCATTTGTGATCTTCTATGTGGCGAACACGCCCGCCGACGCGGCCAGCCTCGTCCACGCGACAGTGGGTCTGCTCGGCAACGTCGCCCACGGCTTCTCATACTTTGTCAACGACGTCACATGAGTCGTGACATGCCGACAGTCCTTCCCCGGCCGCCCGGCTGCCCGACGTGACGGGCGGCCGGTTCACATCGGTGCGTTCAGGTCCCGGCCAGCGGGCGTGTCACCGCGACGATCGTCGTCCAGTCCGAAAGATCGGACTCGACCACACCCCACCGGGCGCCCTTCGCCGCGATCACCCGGCCGTTCCCGACGTACATCCCGACATGGCCCGGTGCCGCGGGTGTGCCGTCCGCACCGGGGATGAACAGCAGGTCACCGGGCTGCGGATCCACCCCGGACACCAGCGGACCGGCCCGCATCTGATCAACGGTGACCCGGGGAATCGACACCCCGATCTGCCCGTAGGCGGCCTGCACCAGCGAGGAGCAGTCCCAGGCGTCCGGCCCGGTCGCACCCCACACGTACGACTTGCCGATCTGGGACCTCATGAAGGCCAGCACCGGGGCGATGTCGGATGCCGAAACCGCGGCGCCGGCATCAAGGGCGTCGCCGTATACCTGCGCCTGCGCGAGGATGGTCCGAACGTAGTTGCGGGTCTCCGTGAACGGCGGGACGCCTGCATAGGCCAGCACCGCGCCCGGCCCGGCGTTGTAGGCCGCGAGCATCTTCTCCTGCGGGTCACCGGGAACGGATGTCACGGACGCGGCCACAGCGCAGTCGTAACGGGCCGCTGCCGGGATGGCGTCGGCCGGGTTCCAGACATCACCCTGGCCATGGACGGCCCAGGTCCCGGGCATGAACTGGGCGATCCCCATCGCGCCGACACCCGAGCGGGCATTCGGGTTGAAACCGGACTCCTGATGGAGCTGTGCGGCCAGCATCGCCGGGGTGACCTCGGCACAGCCGGCGTTGTTCGCCGCATCCTTGATCAGCGCCAGATATTCGGGCGGGATTCCGTCCGCATTGTTGATCGTCCGGTTCCGGCCCGAGTCGTTCCTGCCGATGAAGGGGCCCGCGATGAGCACGACGACGGCCACGACCACGAAGACGAAAAGTGCGATCGTGCCGACCGCGCCCAGGCCCGCCCAGATCATCCATTGCTGACGACTTCGCCCGCGAGCCATGCCCGAGACCACTGCCTACCGCCCCGGGGCGTCGCCGTAGGAGTTCGCGAGGTCCGCGCCGGCCACCAGCCAGGTCCCGTCATTCTGGCGGAGCAGCGTGAGCGTCGGGTTCGACACCGTCTCCACCCGGTCGCCGGCCCGGTCGCTCACGGTCCGGCGACGGACGTTCAGCAGCAGGACCACCCGACCGGTCGCCGTCGTGTCGGTGCCACCCAACGGGGATGTCGCCAGCACCTCGACGGTGGACCGACTTCCCGCCGCGCGCAGTTCGAGCCACGCCCGTGTCGGTTCCTCAGTGGCGGTCGCGCCCGCCTGGCCCCCGCCGAGCTGGGAGAAGAAATCCGGGGTCATACAGCCACGGGCCCGCTGGACACCCGCGTCCGGCCTGCTGTCGGTCCGTGCGTCGTAGGACTGCCACCGAGTGAAACAGTCCGCCGCGACGCTACGAGGATCATGAGTGTCGAGTGGGGCGGAGGCCGGTGGTGCGGCAGTGGCAAGCGGCGGGCCGGGTGGTTGGCTCGCGGCCGGCGGCGGTCCGGTCGTGACCGCGGCGGTTGTCGCCCGTGACGCGGCATCACGGACCGCGGAGCAGGCCGACGTGGTGTACCCCATCAACGCCAGCGCAACCGTCAGGATCACAAGCTTCCCGGGCGTCCGTCGTGGAGGCGTCGAGTGCGTTGTGGTCCGTGATGGGATGGTTCCGGATGGGATGGCCCCGGAAACGGTGGCCTCGACAGAGGTCACTCCCTGCCGTCCAGCCAGTCCCTGACCCGACCCCGACGGACGCGCCACTGATGACCGACCTTGCGAGCCGGGATCTCCCGTTCGGACAGCAGCTTGAGCACCGTGCTCTCCGAGAGTCTCAACCATGCGACAAGCTCGTCGACCGTCAGCACGTCGTCGTCCGCGGGATCCCTGCCAGCCGCGAACGCCGCCGTCGAGACGCCGTCCTGTGTCACGCGACGGCCCCCTTTCCGAGCACATCATCGCCGGCGCCGGAAATTACACCCACGCAAGCTACCGTGACGAGCCCCGATGGAGCCTTGTCATACTGGAACTGCTCGTGTTACATCGATCCGTCCAAAGCTTAAGCTAAATAACCATAAACAACCGTAACAGGCACTAATCAGCCGGAGAGTACCACGGAGGTCGACCGCGCGTGCCCGATGTGTCGCAGGAGCCGTATGGCGAGGACGGTGACGCACGTCCGGTCTCGCTGATCGGTGCCCGCATCCCCGCGTCGACGCCACACCCGGGCTCGACGACCCGCGGCACCGACTCCACCGGACCGTTGGCGACACCCAGAACCGCCTCCACCACCGGTGCAGGTGAGGACGTGCCGACGGGCCGCGCCGCCGGTTGGCGTCGCCGCCGCGCCCGCGGAGGTTCGAGCGAGGAAAACCTCGCGCACAGCAACGACCCACGTGAGGCCGAGGCGTTCATGCTGCAGGATGCCGCCGACCTCACCGGGGCCGAGGACGGCGAGGCCGACCTCACCAGGGCCGACCTCACCAGGGCCGAGGACGGCGGGGCCGAGGCCGGCCAGCTCGCCGTCCCCCAGCAGTCCGGCATCCCCGAACAGCCCGCCAGCAGGACTCCGGCATCGACCGAGTCCCCGGCGACGCCATCCGGCGAGGATGCCGCCGACACCGGGCCGCTGCCACCACCGACCAGCGTCCCGCGGGCAGCGCCGGACGACGTCCGGGTAGCTGGCATTCGACCGGATGACGCAGCTGGTTGCGGCGCGGGCTCGTCCCGGCCGGCCGGCGACCATGCACGATCCGTGCGACCATTTGTTGCCGGATCGGCCGACCGTCCCACATCGGGGGGGACCCGGTCAGGTCGACCGTCCGCGCACGCTCCCCGTCCGGCAGCCACCCGGCGCGCCACGGCGGGCACCTCACCGGCCGAGCAACCGGCCGGACCACCCGACCCGGCGGCGGACGGATCCGCGAAGCCGCCGGCCGTGTCAGCTCCCGACCAGACCGGGACGCGGCCACCCGGCAAACCGTCAGCGTTGCTTCCCGCGGTGCGCGAGCCCCGGACCGGTCGCGAGCTGTGGCCATGGCAGGAGCCGTGGCAGGACATCGCCGATCTGGAGCCGTGGGAGGAGATCCCCATTCGGGAGTCCCTCACGGACCGGGCCGCGGCACCGTTGGAAGGGTCCTGGCGGGTCGCGGTCACCTCACTGATCGGCGGTTCGGGCCGCACGACCGTCACGGCCATGATCGGACTGACCCTTGCCGGCGTCCGTGACGAACCAGTGGTCGCCCTTGACATGGCCGGCGATCTGGAACGCGAACAGGCCGCCGACGACACCGGCCCGGAAACCGAGTTCGGCGCGCTACTTGCGGACCGGGTCGGCGCGAACCCGTCCACCACGGTCAGTGAACTCGTTGCGGACGCGGTCTCCTACCGTGCCCGCCGCGGCGGAAAATCACGGTCGGTCAGCGAAATCCGGCGACTGATCAACAGTGGTTCCGGCAACGATTCGACGGGCGGTGGGGCCGCCGCAGGCCTGGACGTCCTACCGGCCCACCGCCTGCCCCGCCTGCCCGGGGCGGCTCCCACCGCAGTCGGGCCCACCCGCTCCGGGATCGACACGCTCGCTCTGGTACCTGCCGCAATGGCCGGCCCTTTGACCCCACAGGTACTCGCTGCCGCTTTCGGCGTCGTGGAGCAGGCCTATCCGCTGGTGCTCGTCGACGCCCCGCTCGACTGGGAAGCGCCCATGGCTTCCGTCGCAGTCAAGGACGCGGATGTCATCGTCCTGGTCGTCCCCGCGCTTCCCGGTGATCTCGCGGAGGCATCGGCCACGATGCGCGGTTCAGGCGGTTTCCCCGGCCGGCGCGCGGACCTGTCACCGATGGTGATCGTCGCTGTCATGTCTGTCCGACGCGGACGATGGTCACCCCAGACGCGCTCGGCCGCGGCCAAACTGGCCCGACGGGTGGATGCCATGGTGCGCATCCCATACGACGCACGACTCGATGACACGCTCATGGACCGGGCCCGTCCCGATCAGGGCCCCGTCACCGGGCGAACACACGGCGCCGGACGAATACACGGCGCCGGGCGAACACACGGCGCCGGGCGGGGCGGCAACGTCGACCGCGAGCACGATGACCACACGCGGATCCCGTTCTCCCGGCTGAAGTGGCGCACCCGCCGGGCGTTTCTCCGGCTGGCCGCAATCATTGTCGACGGGTGCGTCGATCTCGGAGGGACCGATCCTGGTAACGGTGAGAGCAACGGCACATCCGTAGCCAAAGCCCCCACCAGTCATGATCGCGTCTCAACTCCGGGCGTATTATCCGACGATCTCCGCGCCGATCTGGCCCCTGGAGCCCCGGGAAGGGAACAGCGATGATCCTCCAAGCCGCGGCCGCTCAGGCGGCCGTCGTTCTGACCGCGGTGGAGGTGAAGCCCGACGACTCCAAGGCCCCCGGGATCAACGCGCTGAAGGACCTCGTCAACGGGCTCGCCGCCTACGCCGTGATCGCGGCTGTCGCCGCGGTGCTACTCGGCGGTATCGCCTGGGCCCTCGGTGAACGGATGGGCCTCGATCGCGCGTCCTCCATCGGCAAGAGCGGTGTGCTCGCCGGCTTCGGGCTGGCCTTCCTCGTCGGCGCCGCAGCCGCCGTCGTCAACTTCTTTCTCGCGACCGGAGCGACCGCGTCGTCCGGTACCCCGGACCAGCCGAAGGCGTTCGACAGGCCGGCGGTGGTCCAGACCCTCGATCCCGCCGACCCGACCCAGCTGCCCTCGTCATGGCCCATCTGACGGGTTCTTGAGATACCAAGGGTCCGATATTGGGATGATGGTTGCGCTGTCGTCTCTGGAGCGGGTACGTCCGAAGTTGTCGCAACGAGGGAGGGGATGTTGGTCAACCAGACGGTCTGGCCCACGCGCCGTTTCGTCGGCATCCTCGTGGCAACCGGAGCGGTGATCATGACCGCTGGCGTCCTCTTCGGACGCTATGTGGTCCCAGCCTCTGGATCGACGGGTACGCGGGAGCGGCCGGTGCCACGTGCGGGCGCCCAGCCATCCGTCGGCGCCCACCCGACCACCGGGGCGTCCGACGCCGCCACACCCGTCGTGGTGCCCCGACCAGGTGAGAGCAAGGCCACCACGCCACCGGCCCAGGCCGCGGGCCTGTTGCCGGGTACGCCCACCCGCGTCAACGAGTTCGGGATCCCCGTCGGATACCCCCACAGCGAAGCCGGCGCCATCAGTGCCTGCGGCAACTACATTTCCGCCATACAAAACCCCGGAAACCGAAGCAAATCAAAAATAATATCCGTATTTCAATCAATTGCACTTCCTGATACCGTCGATCCGCTGTCCAAAAAAATACTAGATGCCGACAGTTCAACAGCCAAACAATTTGGTATCCCATCGATTAACGATCCAAAATTTGGCTTTAATCTCCGTGTGGTTGGATACAGAACTCTAGCCAATAAAGACGATGATGCAACTATCTCAGTCTGGTCCACATCTTCAATCGGAGTATACGGAAACGACACCTCAAGACCTTCTCCACAAGAAAAGTGGGGTACGGACATTTGCAAAGTTTCATGGCAAGGAAACGACTGGAAACTTGCCGACGCAAACGACGGACCTGACGCTCCCGCCATTACAAGCAGAGAATCAGAAGCAATCCAGCGGTTTGCGTACGTAGGAGGGCCGACGACGTGAGTGCCATAACCGCGGAAGGCGGACAGCTCCTCGCAATCGGATTTAACCCTCTCAATGGGGTCAAGGATGCTGTTTCCGACTCAAGTAAATCTTTTCTTGACTCCGTGGGATCGGCCTTCGCGAACATGGCGGCGGACCTGTCCGCGTCGGTGTTCAACTTCGCAGCACAGAAGACCGCGATCGACCTGAACCAGGACTACATTGTCAACAACTACAACACTGTCTTCGGTGTGGCCGTCCTGGTAGCGATCGGCCTGTTTATGTGTGCCTGCATCATCGGCGCCGTCCGCGGGGACCCGCACATCCTTAATCGCGCGGTCGCGTCCACCGGCACGGCGATCTTTGGTTCGTTCGTCGCGCTGGCCCTGCTGCAGATGGTGCTGACCGCCGCCGATGGTATCGCTGATGCTTTCGGAGACGGCGCGCCGCTCGGCGCAAGCCTGGTCGCCCAGCTGCGGGCGCTTCCCGCGCAGGGCAATTTCGCCCTTGACATGGTGCTGTCCCTGCTGGTGGCACTGTTCTCGTTCGCGCTCTTCCTGGTCCTCTACATTCGCAAGATCGCTATTATCGCGGTGGCGGTTTTCGTTCCACTTTACCTGGCCGGACAGCCTGCCATGTCATCACGCAACTGGATGAAACGAGCTGTCGAGATTCTCGCCGCGCTCATCTTCACCAAGCCGGTCATTTATGCGATCTTCACTCTGGGCACGAACATGGCCAGCGACTCGACCGGGTCGGCGGTGGACCAGACGCTGACCATTCTCGGTGGCGTCGTCGTCATGGCCGCTGCCGTGTTCACTCCGCTGGCCCTGCTTTACGTGATCGGCATGGCCGACGTCCAGCTCATGCAGGCGATCGGCTCGGCGGGTAAACGTGGCGCGGCGAGTTTCGGCCAGGGCGCCGGGGCGCTGCTCGGTTCGTCATCACGGGAGACCTTCCGGGGGATCGGCGGTCGGTTGCAGAGCAGGCAGCGCGGCGGGTCCGGGGTGGACGCGGGCCGGCCGGTCACCGGTGATCTGGCACCGGTCCGCGCCAGTGCCCCGGCCGGTACGAGCAACCGCCGTGGATCCGGGGTCGGCCCGGCAACGCGGGTCGGTAGCCCGGTTGCCCAGGTTCGGCGGGCGGGCAGCCCGGCCAAGGCCTCGCCCCGCGCGGGCGGTGTCTCCGCAGGTGCCGGTGCGGGCTCACCCGCGCCCCGGACCCGCTCCACCGCGAGCGGCGGTAACCGGGTTGCGGCGCCGAGCACCGGGGGCGGATCCGCCCG
This sequence comes from Frankia sp. Cppng1_Ct_nod, assembly GCF_920656135.1. Lineage (NCBI taxonomy): Bacteria > Bacillati > Actinomycetota > Actinomycetes > Frankiales > Frankiaceae > Frankia > Frankia sp. Cppng1_Ct_nod. The sequence goes on from NZ_CAKKTK010000021.1 coordinate 29,880, forward strand.
TGTCCCACGCTCCGCGGTTCCCCGGGCCGTGCCGCCGTCGGCTGCGCCGTCCACCACGCCGGCGCGGGTAGCCACCCCGACGCCGCCGGTCCATCCCACGCGCACCGGGGGAGGCTGAGCAGGGCGTGGTTGCCGAGCGCAACTACCGGTTCGGCCCGTTGGAACGCGGCGGGATCCTGCTCGGCATGCGCTGGCCACAGCTTGGGCTGCTGGTCGGTGTGATGCTGTGCATCCTCGGGGCGCTGCGGTCACCGGTCATACTCGCTCCCGGATGGATCGTGCTGGCGGGTGCGTTGGGGTTCATCGCGTTCGTCCGCATCGAGGACCGTAACCTCGATCAGTGGGTGCCGATCCTTTTCGGTTTCACGATGCAGAAGGTGATGGGCGAGACGGTGTTCCGTGGGGCGTTGTTCCGGACCGGCGATAGCTCCGATCACCTGTCGAAGACTGCGCTGCCCGGCCCACTGTCATCCCTGGTGATGCTGTCGGTTCCGGTGGGTAACGGCCGGTACGTGGCAGTCGTGAAGGACGCCAGGCGAGGGACGTTCACCGCTGTCCTGCAGGTGCAGGGCAGCCAGTTCGCGTTGCTGGAGTCCGGGGACCAGCAGGCCAGGGTCGACGCGTGGGGCGAGCTGCTCGCCGGGCTGACGATCGGCGGCGGGCGCCTGTCCCGCATCCAGTGGCTGGAACGCACGCTGCCCGACTCCGGTGACCAGCTACAGAGGCACTGGCGGGTGCGCGGGCACCACGACGGCTCGTGGGCGGCCCAGGCCTACCAGGAGGTCATCGACGCCGCCGGCCCGGTCGCGCAGCGCCACGAGACGTTCCTGTCGTTCCAACTGCGGACGCGTGACGTCCGCCGCGCGGTCCAGCGTGCCGGTGGTGGTGACCACGCGGCCTGCACGGTGCTACTCGGTGAGTTGCGCACCATGGAGGCGGCACTGGCCCGGGCGTCCATCAACACGGTGGGCTGGTTGCCACCGCGGGCCCTGGCCGCGGTGATCCGGACCACCTACGATCCGTACTCGATCGAGATGATCGACGCGCGCGGCGGCGCCGCTTCCGACCGGGCCGGAGGCCTCACCGGGCTTCCGTCCGGCATCGATCCCGCGGTTGCAGGTCCGGTGCGTACCGTCACCGCTTGGGACCACTATCGCACCGACTCCGGCTTCCACACCACCTACTGGATCAACGGCTGGCCGCGTGTGCCGTCCCCGGCCGCCTTCCTCGCGCCGCTGCTGATGGAGACGACCTGCCGGCGAACGGTGTCCCTCGTCGTCGAACCGATGCCCGGACGCAAGGCCGAGAAGGCGGTCAACCGCCGCCGCATGGCGCATCTCGGCGAACAGCAGATGCGGGACAAGGTCGGCAAGGTCACCACCCAGCGTGACGTTGCTGAAGCCTCCGAGGTGGAGCGCCGCGAGCAGGAGCTCATCGCCGGGTTCGGCGCGTTCCGTTTCCACGGGTTCGTGACGGTCTCCGCGGACGACCTCGACGGCCTGGCCGAAGCATGCGGTGAGGCAGAGACCCTGGCGTCCCGCAGCCGCCTGGAGATGGTCCGGCTCGTCGGCGAGCAGGACCAGGGCTTCAGCGTCGCCGCGCTGCCACTCGCTGTGGGGGTGTCATGACGGTCGACCGATGGGACGGTGCCAGGACCGACCGGGAGACCCGCCGCGAACTCAAGGACCTGCACCGGGCGGAACGCGAGGCGGAACGCGCCGAACGGGCCGCGGCCGGAGCCGAACGGGCGGCGATGCGGCGGGCCCGGGCCGCACTGCGCCGCGGTGAGCAACCACCCCGTCTCACCGGGTCGCATGCCGGCCGGATCTTCCACAAGCTGCGGCTGCCATCGCATATGGAGACGACCGCGCAGATCGCCGGCATCTACCCCTTTGTCGTGGACGCCGGCCTCGGCGCGCCCGGCATGTACATCGGACGCCATGTCTGGTCGGGCGACTCCTTTGTCTTCGACGTGTTCGAGCTCTACCGCCAGCAGATCATCGAGAACCCGAACTTCGCGGTTTTCGGTTCGGTCGGCTCACGCAAGTCCTCCCTGCTCAAGACGTTGATCTCCCGGGGCGCGGCGTTCGGGTACCAGGCCGCCGTGCCCTGCGACCCCAAGGGGGAGTACACCCGGCTGGCGCGCCGACTGGGCTGCGAACCGACGTACATCGGCCCGGGTCTGTCCACCCGGCTCAACCCGCTGGACGCCCCACCCCGACCACCCGGAATGGCCGACGCGGACTGGGCCCGGGAGGTCAAACGGGCCCGTTCGGCGTTGCTGTCCTCGCTGATCGAGACCGCGAAGGGGATGGCGCTCACCCCGTCCGAACACACCGCCGTCGACCTCGCCCTAGACGTCGTCACCCGGCAGATCACCGGGGCGTCCACCGACCGACAGGCGATTCCGCTGCTGCCGCACGTCCTGGACGCGATGACGAACCCGACGGATGCCGACTGCGCGGCACTCCCGGTGACCGCCACGGAGCTGCGGGACTCCTCCCGGGACGCGACCCTGACCTTGCGCCGGCTCACCCACGGCGCTCTCGGCGGGCTCTTCGACGGCCCGACCACGTCCCCGCTGGACTTCGACCGGCCGATCGCCGTGCTGAACCTGGAGCGGGTCCAGGGTTCCGACGAGATGATCGCTCTGATCATGACCTGCGCGCAGGCGTGGATGGAAGCCGCGCTCATGCGTCAGGACGGCGTCCAGCGCTATGTCGTCTACGACGAGTGCTGGCGGCTGATGCGCTTCGCGGGCCTTGTCCGGCGTTTGTCCGCCCAGCAGAAACTGGCCCGCCAGTGGGGATGCGCGAACGCGATCGTCGCGCACCGGATCTCCGACCTGCTCTCGGCATCCCCCGACTCGGTCGAGGTGGCCAAAGGCCTGCTCGCCGAAACGGCCATCCGCATCCTGTACAAGCAGGCATCCGACCAGATCCCGGACACGCAGCGGGCGTTGGACCTCACCGATGTCGCCGCCGACATGCTGCCGAGGCTCGATCCGGGGTTCGCGCTGTGGCTTATCGGAAACCGCGCGTTCTACGTCGAGCACATCGTCGGCGATCTGGAGATCCCGGTCGTTCTCAACGGCTCGAAGATGCACGGCGAGATCGACAACGTCAACCTCGTTCCGGAGGATCTCGACCCCGACCTGCTGGACGAGTTCGACGCTGACGCTCTCGGCGGTTACAAGGACCACGACGGGGAACATGACCCTGATACCGATCCGGATGCGGACGAGTACGCGGGGCACAACGTCGAATATGACGGGGGCCACAGCGCGGGCGGTTTCGGTGCTCCCTCCCGCTACGGACCGGACGGGTTCACCGTCGACACCGGCGGCTTCGGCCAGAGTGAGACCGGCCAAGGCGGGGTGATGGACACGTTCCCCTACGGTCCGCTTTCCCGGGAAACCTGACAACCGTCCTCTTGCTACCCGTTCCGCGGGTCCCACGGCTGCAACGGATCAACCGGCTCGACCTCATGGCCGCCGGCATCGTGCGCGTAGCCGGCATCGTGTGTGCTCCCGCCTGACGGAACAGGCCGCGGTTCGAGCATCAGCGGCGCCTCGAGCTCCTGTTTTTCTGACGCAACGGCCCGGTGCGCGGTGGACGCAACCCGAGGAAGCAGGATGATTCCGGGGTTGCAGTCGCCAAGTGCGGCACGGCGGTCACCCAGGGCCGAATCGACCAGAACAAAGGCTGTCGGTGGGAGCCGCTGGATCTGCATGGGCTCGACACTGAACTCGTAGACACGCTGCAAGGTCGCGCCATCCAGGCGAGAATCGGTGACCGACAGACTCTCGGTGTCCTGCCAGAAATCCGACTGGGATACCGAAACCGAATGGTTCCAGCCGCTCGATTTTCCGCTCTTCCCTCGCGAACCGCTTCGGCCCTCGGTTTCGGAAACAGTCGTGCTCCCCCCCGCGCTGGTGGACGTCCCCGCGGTGAGACTGTTACCGACCTGTCGAGTGATCTGAGAGAAAACGAACTTGTGCCCGCGACCGACGAACTCGGCCGCGGCCTCGGCTTCCTTCGCGTTCCCGAGCTGCATGATGAGGGTGGCGCTGTCACCGGTACCGATCAGGCGTTCGGTGCCCTCCGCCAGATGTTCGAAAAGGTTGACGAGGCGAATGCCGGCGTTGTCCGCATGTCTGGCCATGCTTTCCAACGCGGGCAGTCCCATCCGATCCCCGCCGGCGACTACCAGGATGTCCCGGGATGCCTCGCCACGGCAGCGCCGGAGCTGGTGCAGGACGATCTGGAACAACACCCGGTCGGTGAGTTCCTTACGGGAGGTGGAGGTGTCACGGCTCGACGTGGCCATGACCCGGAGCCCGTGTACCGGCCACCACTGCTGTGGCGTGGCAACCGTAGCCTTCTCCTCCCGACCGGCAAGCCGTTCCAGGGACGCCCGCAGGTAATGGATTTCGTCCTGAATCCGCTCGCTTCCGCCCAGCGCGTCCATCCGGTTCACAATGGCGCTTCTTTCGCCGGGCGAAAGGACATCAAGGCCGTCCTCGGGGTCACGACCCTGTAGTACTCGCAGGCCCGCAGCGAGTCGGGTGAAAGTAAGCGGCGGGTCCAGCCGGGTGGCGACGGTCTCTAGTATCTCGGCGTCGAGCGCCCGAAGCGTCGAATCGTCCCCACCTCGCCGGAGCGTGTCAACGGCGTCCGCGAGGAGCTCGGCAACGTCTTCGGGGTCGATATCGTGCAGAAGCCCGAGCCGGCCGATATCGGTGGGAAGCTCGTTCCCTGTTACCGGAAACCCGGATGCGGCGGCGAGCTGGGCGATGCCGCCGCCGATCCCACGCTCGCTGAAATCGAGTAGGAGAATGCCACCGCCGGACGCGAGAGCCGAAGAACCGACGGTCGCCAGCAGGCTTGCCCAGCCGTCACGAGTGCCACCGAAGACATCGATCCGACTCGCGGTCGGCCGAGGTGCGAGCGGGTGGAACAGCAGCGCGGCCTCACGCCGGGCCCGGTCGAGCGCCTCATGGCTTTCCACCGCCGTCCGCCAACCAACGGTAGCGGACTGGTACCTTTCCCACTCGGTGTCACGACGGGCCTGCCACTCAGCTTTTTCCTTGCCGATCTTTCCCTTGATTCGGACGATCTGGGCAACCCGGAATCCGGCCCACGCTACGGCAACCGCGACGAAAGAAATACCTCCGTCAAAGAAATAAGATAGACCAAACAGAAACATAAGCGTAGAGATGATCAGAACTCTGGGCAGCCTGCGCATGCGATTCGCGAGGTCGTCCTGGAAAGCTTTGATATCCGGCGGAGACGGCTCATTCCATACCGGTGGCCTGTCACGGTCAGGATGCGGGCTCGCGGCGGGGTCTACATACTCCCAGCCCCACCGTTCCGCTGGGACGAACAGCCGTCGGGCGAGTTCAGAACCGGACATCTTGCTTCATGGACTACAGTCCCGCCCTCCGACTGTTGCGATCACAATGTTCTTACGATCGCAATTTTCCTGCGGACCTCGTATGGTTACGGCCTCGTATGGTTACGGACCTTGTATTCTCAAGGCCACGATAGTAGTCAATCTATCATCGAACACCACCGGTTACCGGGGGGCGTCGGGTGAAGGACGGATGCGACCGCGCCGGTACAGCACAGGCCACCCGGCGTGACGTAAGGTGACATCAAGTCACCGGTAGGCCGTCATCAAGCCGGGGTATTCACCGGAGCCGCCGCGATCCCGACGACTGCTGCGCGGCCGAACCGGGCGCAGGTGAAGAAGAAAGGACGGGAGCGGCGGCGCGGGCGAGGGATGACGGTGGCCGTGTACCACCGCTACCTGCGCCGCCGCTCCCGCATCAGCCCCGACACCGGAAGCCCTCCTCAATGGGGAACGGGCCGCGTCAGTATCGGTTCACCCAGCGGCCGGGACACCGTCAGCCGGCGGCCGGGGAGCTGAGAAGATGGCTTATGGTGTTCGGGAGACCTGCGGTGTTCACGTACCTGCGGTGAGCCAGGCCCGTGTCACAGATCGGCGTGACAGGTGCCGTAGCGAGACCTCCGGCGATGGCGGCACCTCGGGCTCAGCTCTCTCATCACAGGACACCGAGGTGTTCTGGACCCTTCCCCAAATAATACTTCTGCATTCTTCTGCGCCCACCACAAGAGAAGTCCGAGTGTGGGGATCGAACACCTCGACATGCCCGTCGAAGCCGGGTGCAAGAATCCTGTAGTGGCTCCAGAGGTGAGCCGTGTAAGTATCGGCAAACTTGCCGAGAAGCTCTCCGTCGGCGTCCAGAACGAGTATTCTCTTACCCATTTCAACACCCTCCGACTGCGCTTTCACAAATGCGGGGTGACTGGCCTGCAGGAAGCTTACGACGGTCACGCGTAGGCGTCTATTCCCAGTTTTTCGTGATTCCTGGAAAGGTATTTCGGCGACACCGGGAAGCGATCCTTGTGACCTTGGTCCCGAAGCATTTCAGGTTTAGTTCGACGTACCGCTCACCAGCCCGTGACGGATTGGTCCGGGCGGACACCCGCTCTGTCCCTGATCCGAACGCCGGTATCCCGCCCCGGGCACAACACGCCCGCCGGTATCCCGCCGCGAGCAGACATGACCGTCATCGGGCGATGGTCGCCGACGATACCAGGGCATCACCGTGCCTTCGGGACGGCGCGCGGCACCCGAAAAATCACTGGACGTTTCGGTGACCAAGGTCGACGTAGCGCGGGACGGTCGGCCCGAATCAGCGGCCCGGACAAAGGAGGCGCGACCATGATCTCCTCGCGCCTCCGGAGGCCCGAATCAGCGGCCCGGCCAAAGGAGGCGCGACCATGATCTCCTCGCGCCTCCGGAGGCCCGAATCAGCGGCCCAGTATTCCCCGGAGCCGGGACATGGCCGGCCAGGTCGGCGCCGGATCGTCCACCGGATAGGAGGGGAACACCCGTTCGGCGACGTCGACCAGCATGGCCACGTCAAGCGGCTTGAGGACAACGCCAGCCGTGAGGATGTAGTCGGCGACCCCACCCGCGGGCAGCAGCACCACGCCGTCCAGCAGGGCGAGCCCGTGCGGCAGTTCGGCCCGGGAGAAGGCCACGACTGGCTGGACCTGCAGCTGCCAGCCGTCCGGGAGCTCTGCAAGAAGCTGGTTGGTGACCTCCTCACCCATCCAGGTGACCAGGCCGAGCATGGCCCGTAACGGCACCTTGCCCGCCCAGAGCCCGGCACGGTTCTGCCGCAGCGGACCACGGTGCGCGTCGGTCTCGACAACCCACGCCCCGGACGGTCCGATCACCAGATGGTCGACATTGCCGGCGGAATCCGCCAGGGCACGGTCGTGCAGAACGGTGTAGCCGGCGCGGGCCAGCCGGTCGAGGGCGCGGGCCGTCCGGCGTTCGGCCTCGGCGTCCTCCCGCCATGACTCGATCTCCGGTGGGGAGCGGAAGAAGCGCACGGCTGCGACGACGAGCACCACCAGGACGAAGCCGAGGACCAGCTGCGTGACGGCCACCGCGGACAGGCCCAGCGCAATCCCGAACATGCTGACGGCGACCGCGACGACAGCGACGACCGAACCGGCGGACACCGCAGCCCTGGCCACTCGGTCCTTACGTTCGGCAACGTAGAGCTGCCGGCGGCGCAGGTACTCCGCCATGGCCGACCGTCCAGGCCACTGACCCTGCGACACCCCGGTCGTCACCACCTTCCGGCCGACCTGTCCTGTGTGGCGCGTGATCCGTCGCCTCCGCTGTCGATGAACCAGCCGACGCGGGACAACGTCCATGCGCGTCGCACACCGACCATCACCGAGTGTGCCGCGATGCCGTCACCGGGCGCCACGGCAAATCAGCTACACGACGACCACCATTCCACGGAAATCACAATGCATCTCCATCATGAGGTATACCTCCACCCTTTTCCCACACTGGCCGCACGTCACCCCGCAAGAGTGGGGAGAACTGAACCAGCCGTGTAACGAGGGCCTGCTGACGGGCACAACTCCACGACAGCCCGTCCTCGGTGGTCGGTTCTCAGCAGCCGGTTTGCCGACCACGCAGTCACCGTAGGTCAGAGCAAGGATGTAGGGGCGACGACACCGCACCGACCCGCACCGACCCGCGGCCAGCAGCACTGGCCGGTCCGGACCTGGAGGGTTCATGACACGAGCGCAGTCAGGCAAGTCGGCACCCGACCCCTGTTGTACCGACTGTACCGACGAGATCCGTTCAGAAGCCGATGTGTACCGCTATGCCCAGCGCACCTGCCTGACCAACCAGCCGACCGGCTCTGTCGGGATCGAGACCGAGTGGCTGGTCGTCGACGTCGCGTCCCTGTCCCGCCCGGTGCCGCCGGCCCGCACGTTGGCGGTGCTCGCCGACGGCACGCCCGAAGAGCTGACCCTGCCCGGCGGAACCCGGGTCACCTTCGAACCCGGCGGCCAACTGGAGCTTTCCGCGCCGCCGCTGCCACTGCCGGATGCACTGGCACGGACCGCCGCCGATCTCGCGGGTGTCCGCTCCCGGCTCGCCGACGCCGGACTTGCCCTCGTCGGGATGGGAACCGACCCGCTGCGGCCTGCGCGCCGGGCACTGAGGGCATCCCGCTATGCGGCCATGGAGCGGTACTTCCGGGCCGGCGGCTGGACCGCGGGTCTGACGATGATGTGCTCTACCGCGTCCGTTCAGGTCAATCTGGACGCCGGTACCCCGGCGCAGTGGACGCGGCGCTTCGAGCTGGCGCATGCCCTGGGCCCGGTCCTGCTGGCGATGTTCGCCGCGTCGCCGGTGCTGGCGGGGGCGGCCACCGGCTGGGCCTCCACCCGGCAGGCTGTGTGGGCCGAGATCGACCCGACCCGGACCGGGCCGGTCGCATCCTCGCACCAGCCGGATCCGCCAACAGCGTGGGCGGACTATCTGCTGGCGGCCCGGGTCATGCTGGTGCGCGGCCCCGATGGTGACTCCCGGCTCGCCCGCAGGGCGTCGACCTTTGCCCAGTGGGTGGCTGGTGACGGCCCTGTCGTGCGACCGCCGAGCGTCACCGATCTCAAGTACCACGCGACCACCGTGTTCCCCCCGGTGCGCCCGCGTGGCTGGCTGGAGCTGCGCTACCTCGACGCCCAGCCGGCCGGGAACTGGCCGGTGGCCGTCGCGCTGACAACCGTGCTGCTGGACGATCCGCACGCCGCGGACACGGCCGCGGACGCGTGCGCGCCCGTTGCCCGACGGTGGGGGGCTGCGGCCAGGTCGGGGCTGGGTGACACCGCGTTGCACCAGGCTGCCTGGGCATGCGCGGCGGCAGCGCGCGACGGCCTCGAACGGATGGGAGCGGACGCGTCCCTGCTCACCGCTGTTGACGCCTTCATCGACAGGTACGTCGAGCCGGGACGCTGTCCAGCCGACGATCTCGCCGACCGGTTGGCCGACGAGGGTCCCCAGGGCCTGCTACAGGCCGAACTCGACGGAAGCCGCGAACATCCCAGCGCGGCGGTGTCATGGCTCGCGAGCGTCGAGTCCGCACCGGACACCCAGGAGGTCAGGGACGTGGTGGCGCTGTGAGGACGCAGAATCGCACCGTACGAGGGCAGGACGGGGCTGCGAGAAGGCGGGACGACACGGTGCGGGCTGCGGACATCCGGGCTGCGGACATCCGGGCTGCGGACATCCGGGCTGCGGACATCGCCCGGGCCCTCGCGGCCAGCCGTGCGCGCAGCCTCGCCTACACCGACATCGACGACGCCGATCTCCGGCGGCAGCACTCGCCGCTGATGTCACCGTTGGTGTGGGACCTCGCCCATATCGGCAACTACGAGGAGCTGTGGCTGCTGCGGGCGGTTACCGGAAGTCGGCCGCAGCGCGATGGCATCGACGAGCTGTACGACGCCTTCCGTCATCCCCGGGCGACCCGGCCCGCCCTGCCGTTGCTCGGCCCGGCGCAGGCCCGGTCCTATATCGGAGAAGTCCGGGGCCACGTCCTCGACGCCCTGGACCGGCTCGACCCGGACGCGTTTCGCCCGCCGGTCGAGCCCTTCGGCGATGGCATGCGGTCAGCGGCACTGCTCGCGGACGGGTTCGTCTACGGCCTGGTCATCCAGCACGAGCACCAGCACGCCGAAACGATGCTGGCCACCCACCAGCTCCGCGAAGGCCCACCGGTCATCGGTGACGCCTTCGATCCCGGCAGAATCCGCGCGCTGCCCGCCGGCCGACCCGTGCATCCGGCGGAGGTGCTGGTGCCGGCCGGCGAGTTCACCATGGGTACGGACGGTAACACGCCTGGTACGCAGTGGGCGTACGACAACGAACGACCCGCACGTCGGGTGCACGTCCCGGCGTTCTTCATCGACACGCTGCCGGTGTCGAACGCGGCACACGCGGCGTTCGTCGAGGCCGGCGGTTACCACGATGAACGCCTGTGGTCGGCGTCCGGCTGGGCATGGCGGTGCGAGGCCGGGCTTAGCGCGCCACAGTTCTGGCGTCATGAGGACGGGACCTGGGTCCGACGTCGTTTCGGCCGCGACGAACCTGTCCCCATGGACGAACCCGTGCAGCACGTCTGCTGGTACGAGGCGCAGGCCCACGCCCGCTGGGCGGGTCGGCGACTGCCGACGGAAGCCGAGTGGGAGAAGGCCTGCGCGCACGATCCCGTTACCGGGTATTCGCGGCGTTTTCCCTGGGGGGACGACGATCCGACGCCCGAACGGGCCAACCTGGACCATGTCGCGTGCCGGCCGGCGCCGCTCGGGGCGTACCCGGCCGGAGCCAGCGCGTACGGCGTCGAGCAGATGATCGGTGACGTGTGGGAGTGGACTGCCAGCGAATTCACGGGATACCCCGGTTTCCGATCCTTCCCCTACCGTGAGTACAGCGAGGTGTTCTTCCCATCTGAGCCCGACCAAACGTCACCAACCGGGTACAAGGTGCTGCGTGGAGGCTCCTGGGCGACGCATCACAGCGCCATCCGTTCGGCCTTCCGCAACTGGGACCACCCGATCCGCCGTCAGATCTTCGCCGGTTTCCGGCTCGCACGCGACGCCGAGAAGGGAGACTGATCTCCCGTGTGCCGCCATGTGGCCTGGCTCGGAACACCACGGACGCTGACAGCGCTGCTGCGTGATCCTCCGCACGGTCTGCTGCGCCAGGCATGGACGCCCCGGCGGATGCTGCACGGCAGCATCAACGCTGACGGCTTCGGCGTCGGCTGGTACATCCCCGAGATGCGCATGGAGCCGGCCCGGTACCGGCGCGCGGTGCCCATCTGGACCGACGCCTCGTTCGCCTCGTTCGCGGGTGTGACCCGGTCGGAGTGTGTGCTGGCCGCGGTTCGTAACGCCACTGTGGGCATGCCGGTCGAGGAGACCTCGACCGCGCCCTTCACCGACGGCCAGCATCTGCTCAGCCACAACGGGCGGGTGGACGTCGACGTGCCGATGCACATGCTTGCGGCGGCCCGCGACGCGCCCGTCCCCGACTCACGATGCGACTCGGCGCTGCTGGCCGCCCTGGTCTGGCAACGGTTGGGCACCGGCGCATGCCTCGCCGACGCGGTCGCGGACGTGGTCATCGCCGCGGGCGGCAAGGACGGCGCCGCCCGACTCAACCTGCTCGTAACCGATGGCATACAGATCGTGGCGACAACCTGGGGTGAAACCCTGTCGTACCGGGTATCTCCCGACGGTGAGGACGCCGGGATGCACGTGGCCAGCGAGCCCAGTGACGATGGTGACGGATGGGTCGATCTGGACGATCATCGGCTACTTGTGGCCGACACACGCAATGTAACCATTAGTAGTTTGATCTAGGATTCAGTTACTCTCGGTTGCATAAGCGCTCCCGGAGGTTGCAGCCATGACAGCGTCCAGTGCCGGTCTCGCCGATATCGGTTCCGCCAACGACGATCCTGAACCCGCAATCGTGCTCGATCGGCATCTCACCGTCTCCGACCGGTCCACCGCGCTCGCCACGGACGTCCGCACAGGCCTGACGTCGACGCCCAAGGAACTACCACCCAAATGGTTCTACGACGCCACCGGCAGCATGCTCTTCGACGCCATCACTCGGTTGCCCGAGTACTACCCGACACGCACCGAACGGGCGGTGCTGGCCGAATACGCCCACGAGATCGCCGCGATGTCCCGGGCCGACACCCTGGTGGAGCTCGGCTCCGGGACCTCGACAAAGACCCGCCTGCTGCTCGACGCACTGCGCGATGACGGGCACCTACGCGGATTCGTCCCGTTCGACGTGGACGAGACCATGCTCTCCCGTGCCGCCACCGCGATCCGGGACGACTACCCGAGGGTGACCGTCCGTGCCGTCGTCGGTGACTTCGAACGTCATCTCGACCTGCTACCCACCGCCGACCGGCGACTGATCGCCTTTCTCGGTGGGACGATCGGCAACCTCGGGCCCCGGCCACGCCACGAGTTCCTGACCGGCCTGCGCACCCAGCTGAACGACGGTGACACGCTGCTGATCGGCACCGACCTCGTGAAGGACCCGGTCCGGCTTGTTGCCGCCTACAACGACAGTGCCGGCGTCACAGCCGCGTTCAACCGCAACGTCCTGTCGGTCATCAACCACGAGCTCGACGCCGACTTCAACCCACGTGGGTTCGCGCATGTGGCCCACTGGGACGCCGACAACTCCTGGATCGAGATGCGGCTGCGATCCGTACACGAACAGCGCGTACGGATCGGCGCGCTCGACCTGTCGGTGTCCTTCGCCAAGGACGAACAGATGCGCACGGAGATCAGCACCAAGTTCACCAGGGACGGACTGGCCGACGAGTTCGCGGCCGCGGGCCTCACCATGGTCCGGTGGTGGACGGACCCGGCAGGCGACTTCGCGCTCTCACTGTCCGTCCCCGCCTGACCCTGTGTCCTCCGGCCCGGGGCGGAAACCGTGGACTGCCGCTCAGCCCCGCTCGGCTCAGCCCCGCTCGGCTCAGCCCCGCTCGACCAGGGAAACGTCGCGGGCAGCGCCGGTGGATGCCGAGGTTGCCATCGCCGCGTACGCGCGCAGCGCGGGCGACACCGGCCGCTGCCGGTCCTTCGGCCGGTACCCACCGGACGCCTCCAGCTCGGCCCGCCGGACGGCGAGTTCCGCGGCGTCCACCAGCAGGTCCAGCCTCCGGGACGGAATGTCGATCTCGATGATGTCGCCGTCGGTGACCAGCGCGATCACACCACCGTGCGCCGCCTCGGGCGAGACATGGCCGATGGACAGACCCGCCGACCCGCCGGAGAACCGGCCGTCGGTGACCAGCGCGCACTGCGGGCCGAGACCGCGGGCCTTCAGGAAGGTGGTTGGGTACAGCATCTCCTGCATACCGGGGCCGCCCCGCGGGCCTTCGTAGCGGATGACCAGCACGTCACCGGGTGAGACCCGCTTCGACAGGATCGCGTCCACCGCCTCTTCCTGGCTTTCCAGAACGAGTGCCGGGCCGCGAAACGTCAGCCGTCCGGCCTCCACTCCGGCGGTCTTGAGGACGGCGCCGTCCGACGCGAGCGTCCCGCGCAGCACCGCGAGACCCCCGTCCGCGGAGTAGGCGTGCGCGGCGTCGCGGATGCAGCCCGATGTCGCGTCGGTGTCCAGTGACTCCCACCGGTTGATGGACGAGAACGGCTCGATCGTGCGGACCCCACCGGGCGCGGCATGGAAGAGTTCCACCGCCTCCGGCGCCGGGTCGGGCCGGCGGACGTCCCAGTGGGTGAGGAACTCCGCGAGGCTCGCGCAGTGCACCATGTGGACGTCGTGGCGCAGCAGTCCAGCCCGGTCGAGCTCACCGAGGATGGCCGGGATCCCGCCGGCCCGGTGGACGTCCTCCATGTGGTACTCGGAGCTCGGCGCCACCTTGCACAGGCACGGCACCGCCCGGGAGATCTCATCGATGTCGTCGAGGGTGACGTCCACCTCGGCCTCCACGGCCGCGGCCAGCAGGTGCAGCACGGTGTTCGTTGAACCGCCCATGGCCACGTCCACGGCGAACGCGTTGAGAAAGGCCGACCGGTTCGCGACCGACCGTGGCAGCACCGCGTCGTCGTCCTTGTCGTACCAGCGCTTGGCGATGTCCATGACGGTCCGGCCGGCCCGGACGAACAGGTCGCGCCGGGCCGCGGAGGTCGCGAGTGTCGAGCCGTTGCCGGGCAGCGCCAGTCCGAGCGCCTCGGTCAGGCAGTTCATCGAGTTCGCGGTGAACATGCCGGAACACGACCCGCAGGTCGGGCAGGCGGAGCGTTCCACCGCGTCCAGTTCCGCGTCACCGACGGTGGTGTCGACGGACGCGGCAATGGCGGAGATGAGGTCCAGACCGGAACGGACGACATCGCCGGAGACGACAGCCCGACCGGACTCCATCGCGCCACCGGACACGAACACGGTGGGGATGTTCAGCCGCAGAGCGGCCAGCAGCATCCCTGGAGTGATCTTGTCGCAGTTCGAAATGCAGACGAGTGCGTCCGCGCAGTGCGCATTCACCATGTACTCGACGCTGTCCGCAATGATCTCCCGGGACGGGAGCGAATACAGCATGCCGCCGTGGCCCATGGCAATGCCGTCGTCGACCGCGATCGTGTGGAACTCCCGTGCCACACCACCGGCTTCCCCGACCGCGTCCGCCACGATGCGGCCCAGGTCCCGCAGGTGCACATGCCCGGGGACGAACTCGGTGAAGCTGTTCGCGATCGCCACGATCGGCTTGCCGAAGTCGCTGTCGGTCATGCCGGTGGCACGCCACAGAGCGCGGGCACCGGCCATGTTGCGGCCATGGGTGGTGGTTCGGGAACGCAGAACAGGCATGTGGGCAAACCTCGTAGCGATCGATCGGCGCGTACGTGGACCGCGCCGGGCCAGGTCGGGCATGCTCGCAAGGACCTACCCGTCTGCGCCAAGCGTATCCCGCCCACCAGAACCGTCCGGGGATCAGTCCTCGTCGAAGCCGCGCGGGCCGCCACGCCGGCGCAGCCACTCCCGCCGGACCAGCCACACGATCGCGAAGGACACGGCGGTGCCCAGCAGCGGGGCCACCTGATGGTCACGGCTGCCCGTCACGAAGTGGACGCCGTCCGGCCCTTCGACCCTGCTGCTCGTCCGCGTCCCGACCGTGAACAGGAACAGGCCCGCGATGGCGAGGATGGCGTAGCCGGCCCTGAGGAAGCCATACGGGCTGATCCGTCGACGAGCGGCGGTACCGCGGAACAGCTCGGTACCGCGGAACAGCATGGCCAGGATCAGCCAGGCCAGGAAGCCAAAGAAGATCGACCACAGGGGCGCGTAGAGGAGGTACAGGAAGAAGGTCCTCATGGCAGCCGGGTCACGTGCTCCACAGCTGTCGCGTGCTCCACTGTGGGCGGCTGGGCGAAGAACGAGCCGAGAGCCGCGCGCCAACGGGTGAACCGGTCGGATTCCCGGAAGTTCACCAGATGCGCGTCAAGATTCTCCCACTCGACCAGCAGGATGAACCGGGACGGCGTCTCCACGCCGCGGGTCATCCGCACCGACAGACAGCCCGGACAGGTCACAAGCTCCCCGACAACGCCATGGTAGGCATCGGCGAACTTCTCCTCCTCGCCGGGCGTGATGTCGAAACGCGCGACTTCCAGGACCGCGACTTCCAGGGCCGGGGAGGTATGCCTGTGGTCATCGGCGGCGGTCATGACCACAAGTCTGGCACGCGCGTGCCAGGTCCAGGCACGCCGGATCGTCCGGGGCCGCGGCGCAGGACCCCGGACGATCCGGACCTTTGTTCAGGACCTGCTACCGGAACCAGCCCGACCAGCGCCAGCCCGACGCACGCCGTCGGGTTTTCCACCGTCCCCGCCACCTCGGATGATCTCCCAGTCAGGACCCGTGCGCAGCCGCAGGCCCGCGACAACGGTCATGCTCGCGGCGACGCCCTGCGTGATGTCGCCCGAACCGGCCAGCGCGACGGCGATGGACGCCAGGCCCGCGAAACCAACGGTCGCGGCCGTGAGGAGACCCGCAACCAACAGCCTGCCGCTGAGGAGCGCGATCACGAAGAGCACGATCACGAAGAGCGCGATCACGAAGAGCGCGATCACGAAGAGCGCGATCACGAAGAGCGCGATCACGAAGAGCGCGATCACGAAGAGCACGATGCCCAGCACTACAGGAGGTACAGGTTCTCGACCGTCCCAGCCGGTCGACGCACGTGCGGCGGGAGTCCCGGACCAGGCAGCCACCCGCTCGGTTCCGGGAGTTCGCGGGAAGACGGCCGCTTCTCGACGCAGCGTTTCAGGACGACAAGATTTTAGTAACGATACGCTATATTCTTGATCCCGTGGACATCGCAGAGCCTGCATGCCTCGCTGCTGGGTTGCTGAGCCTTGCCCGCCAGCAGGTTGGTCTCACCCAAACCGAACTTGCGCACCGCGCAGGCGTCCAACAGAGCGTTGTGAGCGCCTACGAGGCTGGGCGACGCCAGCCCACAGTACCAATGTTGCTGCGGCTGATCAGGGCCACTGGTAACGATGTGCAGTTCCGGCTCGCTGGCGCCGACGAGACCATCCGCGTAGCCCCGGCTACCGTACCCGCGGACCGGGCAGCGACATCGATCTGCTGATCGACCTTGCTGACGACCGAGGCCTGTTCGATCTGATCGGACTACGACAGAACCTCGAAGATTTGCTCGGCGTCAAGGTCGACGTCGTGCCTGCCGCCGATCTTCATCCAAGCCTCCACGAGCAGGCTGACCGCGAGGCTCTACCACTATAAGTAGTGGATGTGACGAGCAGCGCCTCAAGGACATCCTCCAGGGCATAGCGACGATCAACACCCATATTACCCGTGGCGCTCTCGGACTCCACCCGAGCACAGGCCAGCAGGGCATAGGCAGGTCAGCTGGCCATGTCGACGAAGCGGGAGTAATGACCCTGGAAGGCGACGGTCACCGTGCCGGTCGGACCGTTACGATGCTTGGCGACAATCAGGTCGGCCTCGCCGGCCCGGGCCGACTCCTTTTCCACCGTGTCCTCCCGGTACAGCAGAATCACTGCGTCAGCATCCTGTTCGAGTGATCCACTTTCACGGAGGTCGGAGATCTGCGGGCGCTTGTCCGCGCGTTGCTCGGAGGCACGGTTGAGCTGGGAGATGGCCACCACCGGAACGTCCAGTTCCTTGGCGAGCAGTTTCAGCGAACGGGATATCTCGCTGACCTCCTGCTGACGGCTTTCCGTCCGCTTCGGCGACGACATGAGCTGCAGGTAGTCAAGAATAATCATTCGGAGGTTGTTGCGCTGTTTGAGCCGCCGGGCCTTGGCCCGGATCTCCATCATGGTCAGATGGGGGCTGTCGTCGATGAACAAGGGCGCGTCCGCGACCTCGCCCATCCGTCGGGCAAGGCGGGCCCAGTCGTCGTCGGTGAGCCGGCCGGTACGGATGCTCTGCAGGGAGACCCTCGCCTCCGCCGACAGTAGCCGCATAGTGATCTCCATTCGGCTCATCTCCAGCGAGAAGATCACCGATGTCATACCGCTACGGATGGACGCAGCCCGAGCAAGATCCAATCCGAGTGTACTTTTTCCGACGGCGGGCCTGGCCGCGATGATCCACAACTGGCCGCCGTGCAACCCGTTGGTCAGCTCGTCCAGGTCGTTGAAGCCGGTGGGAACGCCGGTCAACGACCCGTCATGCCCCTGGATCGCCTCGATCTCCTCCAACGCGGGGTTGAGTAGATCACCAAGGGGGGCGTAGTCCTCACTCGAGCGGCGTTCGGTGACCTCGTAGACGGCGGCCTGGGCTCGGTCGACGACCTCGTCCACGTCCTGCGCGGGACCGAACGCAAGCTGGACGATGCGTGTACCGGCCTCGACGAGACGACGCAGGACGGCCTTCTCAGCGACGATGCGGGCGTAGTAGCCGGCGTTCGCCGCCGTCGGCACGCTGGAGATGAGGGTGTGCAGGTATGCCGGCCCGCCAACCCGTTCGAGCAGCTCGCGACGGCCCAGCTCAGCGGCGACACTGATCACGTCCGCGGGCTCGCCACGGCCGTACAGGTCACCGATGACCCCGTAGACCGTGCCATGGGCGGGCCGGTAGAAGTCGCCCGCGGCAAGCACCTCGACGACGTCGGCGATCGCGTCCTTGGACAACAGCATGCCGCCCAGCACGCTCTGTTCGGCCGCAAGATCATGTGGTGGAGTGCGGTCGAACTCGACCGACCCACCTGAGCCACCCCGGGCGCGGTCAACATCGGTCAGTGTCATCGCCACCCCCTTGGCATGACCGGCCTTCCCGCACGTCGGCTAACATCGAACATATGTTCGACTATCTTCGTGGCTTTGTCAACTGTAGGCGGCGCCGACTGTACGGGCATCCACCCCGAACACCCAAGCAGTTATCCACAACATCTGTGGATAACTGCTGTGGACAAGCCGCATGTCCTGGGGAAATCGTTGGGACAAGCCAGCCGGAGCTGTGGACAACCAGCGCACACAAAGATCATCCAAGTAGATGTCGGGGCTGGGCCACAGTCATCCCCGTCCACTGCCTGTGGACAAAAGAAACCTGGCATCGAGTTGGGCTCGACCCCGAGATGAAGACCTTGACCTGCCCCGAAGAGCACAAGGGGTGACCGCGATGTCGCATCGGCCGATCCGTCGGCCATCAGGCAACACCGCGGTCACCCCAACCGCCGTGCTCAACAAACTGTGGTGTGGCTGTGCCTCGGAGGAGGCCGATCAGGCGGAGACCACGTCCAGGTTGACGGTCGCCACCACGTCCGAGTGCAGATGCACCGAGACCGTGTGAGCGCCCAGCGACTTGATCGGCTTCGGCAGCTCCACGCGTCGGCGGTCCAGGTCGGGACCGCCGGCGGCGGCGACCGCCTCGACGACATCGGTTGCCGTCACCGAGCCGAAGAGCCGGCCTTCCTTGCCCGCCCGGCTCACCAGTTGGACGGACAGGGTCGCAAGCTGGCCGGCAATCTCCTTTGCGTGCCCGAGGTCGCGGACCTGCCGAGCCGACCGGGCACGACGGATCTGGGCAATCTGCTTCTCGGCACCCCGCGTCGCGACGATCGCGTACCGGCGGGGGATGAGGTAGTTGCGCCCGTAACCGGCGGCGACGTCGACCGTGTCGCCGGGGCTACCGAGGCCAGGTACCTCCTGGGTGAGGATGAGCTTCATTGCCACTCCCCTCAGCGCGCTGTCGAGGTGTAGGGCAACAGCGCCATCTCGCGGCTGTTCTTCACCGCGATTGCCACGTCACGCTGGTGCTGGCTGCAGTTCCCGGTGACCCGCCGAGCACGGATCTTGCCGCGGTCGGAGATGAACTTCCGCAGCAACGAGGTGTCTTTGTAGTCGATGTAGTCGCTCTTGTCCTTGCAGAACGCGCAAACCTTCTTCTTCGGCTTGCGCACGGCCGCCTTGGCCATCGTGCACTCCTATATTTGTCTGTGGCCCGAGAGGCAGGGATCTAGTGCCGGGAGCACTAGAACGGGGGCTCTTCCGAATAGGCGCCGGCGGGTGCCGACCACGGGTCCTCGACGGGTGCGCTGCCATACCCGGAGCCGCCGCCGGCGGGGGCGCCATAGCCGCCACCCGCGGGAGGACCTCCGGGGGCGGGCGGCGCACCATAGCCACCGGACGGCCCGCCCGCCGGCCCGCCGTAGCCGCCACCGCCACCGCCACCGCGGCCGGCCTTGACGACCTTGGCAGTGGCGTACTTCAACGAGGGACCGATCTCGTCCACATCCAACTCGACGACGGTCCGCTTCTCACCCTCACGCGTCTCGAACGACCGCTGCTTGAGCCGACCCTGGACGATGACCCGGGCGCCCTTCTGCAAAGACTCCGCGACATGCTCGGCAGCCTGTCGCCAGATGGAACAGCGCAGGAAGAGCGCGTCCCCGTCCTTCCACTCATTGGTGGCACGGTCAAGGGTTCGCGGCGTCGAGGCGATGGTGAAGCTGGCAACGGCCGCGCCATTGGGTGTGAACCGAAGTTCAGGGTCGTTGGTCAGGTTCCCGACCACCGTGATGACTGTCTCGCCGGCCATGAAGCCGCTCCCTTCAGGCCGCGACCTTACGCCGGGGCTTCTTCTCGGGAAGCCGGATCACCTTGGTCCGGATCACCGATTCGTTGAGGACGAGCTGGCGGTCGAGCTCGGCGACGACGTCCGGCTCGGCAAACAGGTCGATGACGGCGTAGATGCCCTCGAAACTCTTGCGGATCTCATAGGCAAGCCGGCGGCGGCCCCAGACGTCGACCTTCTCCACAACGCCGCCACCGGAGCGGACGACGGTCAGATACTGGTCAAGGGATGGCGCGACCGTGCGCTCCTCGAGATCCGGCTCAAGGATGACCATCAGTTCGTAATGCCGTGACAAGGGTGAACCCACCTCCTGTGGACTCGGGCGGCCACGGAGAGTTCCGTGGCAGGAGGGACAAGCCGCAGTTCGGGTCGGACGTGGAGCGAATCCGCGCAGACCAACGAGCGGCGGCCTGGCAAACACTACTCGATGCGGCTCGGCCCAACGTCGCCCGACCACCCCGTACCACCAGCAGGCACCACCACCTGGCTACCTGCCGTCCACCCGCGGTCGGTGGTGTCGTCCGGTCGTTCGACCGGCGGCGATCACCTGTAGTCCACCACCGAGCACTCCCAGTATGACCGTGACCGAGAGCACCACCAGCAGGCCACGCAGATGCCGGTCAGGTGACGGCGAGATCGCCGCGACGACGAGTACGACCACAGCCGCGGCAAGCCCGACGGAGGTGATGACCGCCATGGCCCTGCGGCCGGCCATGGCACTGTTGTCCGACCCGACACCTGTCACACGTCCGCATCCTGCCAGCTGTACCGGCACACCGGACCCGGCCACGCCCGGCAGGAAACAGCCGAAACCCGTTCCCGATCACCAATGATGATCGGGAACCCACCGACAAACACCAACCCACGACGCAGAGCTCCCCGAATTTTCGCGGAGCGGAAATTCGGGGAAAGCGCTAATCCACCCACTGGCCCTGGGTGAAGGCGACGACGAAGACCGCCATCACCGGCGCGCACAGCCAGATGTAGGCGGGCCGCACCCACGGTCGGCGCGCCGCGACACGCGCGAGCAGCAGGTACATCGGAAACGCCACCAGCATCGTCCGGATCCCCGAGGCGTAGTAGGTCGAAGAGCTCATCAGCAGCGTCGCGCCGCCGACGAAGGCAGCCTCACCCCAGCGTGCCGACCGGGCAAGCAGCACGGTCAGCACGACGCCGAGGACGACGGCGGCCACCTCGCCGCGCCAGAACCACGCGAACGCCGACGACTGCGACGTCTCGAAGGCCGAGTGCCAGGTCGTCCGCCACCCCACCCACGGCCAGTCGATCCCCCGGTGCCACCCTGCCCGCATCGCCTCCGCGTAGGCGTCCCACCGGCCTGTCCGGACCCGCAGGTAGGTGACGAAGCCAAGGATGGGCAGCGGCGGTAGCGCGAGCGCCGGCCCTGGTCTCGCGAACACCGGCAGCCCCGCACGCCGCCGACCGACCACGTACTGGACCGCGAGCGCCAGACAGAACGGGATCCCGGTGACTCTGGTGGACGCGGCACCCGCGCCGAGCAGACCGGCAAGCCACCAGCGCTGCCGGCTGGCGGCGAGCCAGGACGTGGTGGCGAACCCGAGGAAGATGGCCTCGGAGTACCCCGCGCACAGGAACACCGCGTAGGGAAACAGCAGGAGCGCCAGGACGGCGAAACCCGCGTTGCGACGGTCCTGACCGGCCGTGGACGCGTCTGCGGCCGACGTGTCGTCGATGTACAGCTGCCAGATGGCCGCCACCGCCGCGGCCCCGGCGATGAACGAGACCGCCATCCCCGCGATGGTCCAGTCACCGACGATCAGGTGCGTGACCCGTATCGCGATCGGGAAGCCGGGAAAATCCACGTCGGTCTGGTCGGTGTACTTCGGCGAGTGGTAGCCGAAACGGGCAACCTTGGTGAACAGTCCGACGTCCCAGCGGTCCCACAGTGTCCGCAGGCCGGGCTGGTCCGCGATCGGACGCCCCGACAGCGCGCGGGACGCGGCGAGCGACAGCAGGATGACGGCGACCCGGCTGGCGATCCAGATCGGCAGGGTCGCTCTGACCGCCTCCGGCACCCGGGCCAGCCATGACCGGACTGACCGGAACGGCCGGTCGGTGTCGGTGTCGGTGTCGGTGTCGGTGTCGGTGTCGGTGTCGGTGCCATGGTTACCGGAGCGACCGGCGTGGGGCTCTGAAAGCCCCCGGTCGGCCCGGTCTGGATCGGTCCCGAGAGGTGCTCCGGCCCCGCCGTCATGACCATGTCCCGGGTTCTCGGACGTCACCGTCATGGTTTCACGGTGTCATGGGTCTCGTGGGGTCACGATCCGGCCCCGACCATGGCCGCCCATCCGCCCGGGTTGGCATGCGCCACGCCCGGGTCCGAGGCCACCTCGACGCCCGCCGCCCTGGAGCGCCGGCGGTCCGGCGCCCCGTCGAGTACCCCTCCGGCCGGGTCGTCGGCACCGTGGACACGGACCACGTCCAGCTCCGGATGCAGGATCTCCCGGATGACCAACGCGGCGAACACGCACAACATGAGGTCGCGGATGGCGATCGCGCCGACGAACCAGCCCCGGTCGATGCCGCTCGCACCGTCCGTGTCGTTGTAGACGAAGTGCAGGAACCGGGTGAGCAGCACGTACGCCTCACTCGCCTGCCAGGCCAGGAAAGCCGGCCAGCGTGGTCGGGCCAGCGCCGCGAGTGGCACCAGCCACAGCGTGTACTGCGGCGAGAAGACCTTGTTGGTCACCAGGAACGCGACGACGGTGAGGAACACCAGTTGCCCCAAGCGCGGACGCCGGGGAGCGAACCAGCCCAGCGCCGCAATGCCGAGCAGCAGTGTACTCAGCATGACCGTTAGAATGATGTTGGTCTTACCGGTGGGAAGCCCGTGCTCCCGCACGTCGGTCAGCGCCGCAGGGACCGCGACCACGACCAGCAACCAGCCGGTTATCGCCACCAGCACTATCGGTGCCCGCCACACCGGCCAACGCCTGGCCGCCGCATGACCGGCGCAGGCCAGGCCGATCCCGGCGACCCCCAGAGTGATCAGATGAACGGGACCGAACATGGCGGTCGAGAACGAGTTCGACAGCCATGTGGTGGCGAATGCCAGAGAGTCCCAGTCGGGACCTCGCTGCGAGTTGAGGTCGACAAAACGCAGCATCCCGTTGGTCGCACCGCTCCGGTGGCCGCCCAGCATCCCGTACCAGTCACCGCCGGCCCGAAACGTCGTCCAGATGCTGTCACCGGTCCGCTGATCGCCGGTGAAGTAGCCGGCTACCAGCCACAGTGGCAGCCACACCGCGGCGGCGGTCACCACGGTCGCCGCCAGGGTCCGGCCGAAGGCCCGGCCCCGTCCCGCGCGCAGCGTCAGCAGGCCGATCGGCAGCAGGAACAGCAGCGGGTAGAACTTCGTGGCCGCGCCGAGCCCGAGCAGGACGCCGGCGAGGGTGGGGGCACGGCGTGACCAGGCCAGCAGCCCACCTGCGGCGAATGCCACCGCCAGGATGTCCCAGTTCGTCAGGAGATGGAGGACGAGGACGGGTGCGAGCGCAACCAGTGCGGCATCCCATATCCGCGCGCTGCCCGCGGTCAGTGCCGTACAGAGGACGGTGACGCAGGCGGCGACCAGGAACAGCAGGGCGGTGATATCGTAGAAGACCGCCGTTCGATGATCAAGAGTGTAGCCAACCAGCACCTGCCTGCCGTCGTCATCGTGATACACCGGTCCGGAGCGTGCGGCGAACCCCGCGACGGATGACGCGAACTGCATGGCTGCGCCGATCAGCGGCGGGTACTCGGTCGGGTAGTCGAGGAAGGGCCGTTTGCCGGTGGCCAGTCCCTCCTGACCGAACAGGGCGACCACATCGGAGTAGCACATCCGCGTGTACTGGTACTCGTGCGACCAGTTGCGGGTGTCCCGGCATGGAGCCTTCTGCGCATAGCCGAGCACGCACGCCAGCACGGTGAACGCCATGAGAACCCGTAGCGGCGTCCACCAGCTCCGGCCTGCGCCAATGCGGGCGTGACGTCCGGGCGGACCACCGACGAGCACGCTGGCTCCGGCAACCACCGGATCCTCGTCCGACGGGCAGACGCGCTGCGCGGCCGCGGTCGACCGAGGTGGCTCGGAGCCGCTCCCCGGCCCGTCAGGGCCTCCGGCGACACCGGAAAGGCTGTGATCGTGCAGCCTGGGGTCGCTGGTCCCTGCGTCGAAGCGTGCTTCAGGGCCTGTCCTAGCCATGCGTCATTGTCACCCGGCCGACTTGCGTTTCCGTGCAACGCATGCCTTGTGACGACACACTCGTCAAACCCACCGGACTCATGGCAGGGTCACGGGGAACCCGGAGCCTGTGGACTGCTTCGCCTTCGGCGAGGTCGTCGTCCCACCCTGATCGGCCGGGGTGAGGGTCGCCCTCGGGGTCGGCGAACCCTCCGGAGTCGGCAGCACCGGCAGGCCGTTGGAATCCGTCGCCTGGGGCAGCGGATCCGTCTGAGGCTGGGTGGTCGGTCCAGGGGTCGGTGAGGGTGAGGCGTTCGTGACCGTCCCGACGTATTTCGGCGCGGGGAAGTTCTGGGGCGCCATTCCGGTCAGGGCACCTTCCATGAAGGCCTTCCAGACCTTTGCGGGATAGCCGCCGCCGTAGACGCCACCGGTAGCGCCCGGGATACCGGTGAGAGCGGTTGCCTTACTCACGCCGCCATCCCCACGGAACATGTTCACGCAGGCGGCAATCTGCGGAACGTAACCGCAGAACCAGGCGGTGCGGAAGTTGTCCGTGGTGCCGGTCTTGCCTGCCGCGGGGCGTCCGTCGGCAAGCGCGGCGGCCTTTCCGGTGCCTTCCTTGATGACATCCTGCAGGGCGTAGGTCACGTCCGCGGCCACACCCGCCGACAGAACGGTCTTCGAGTCCGTCGGACCCTCGTAGATGACTTTGCCCTTGCCGTCGACGACCTTGTCGACGATATGCGGCGTGGCGGCCTTCCCGCCGCTGGCAAAGGTGCTGTAGACGGCGACCATGTTCTTGGCGGTGATGCCGTCGCGCCCGAGGGTGACACCGGCGTCGTCGGTGAGCTGGACGTCCTTGGACACACCGAGGGCGTGCGCGGTGGCGATCACGTTGTCGATGCCGGCGGTGATGCCCAGCGGCACGAACACGGTGTTGATGGACTCCGCGGTCGACTTGATCAGATTGGGATAACCGAAGTTGCCGTGTTCCTCGTCGTTGTGCACGACATATGTTCCGCTGCCGTCGGAGGCGTTTCCGGGAATCTTCAGCACGTCCGGGGCCTCATAGGTCGAGTTCAGGCTGGCACCGTGTGTCAACGCGGCTGCCAGCGTGATCGGTTTGAAGGTCGACCCGGGAGGCACCTTCGCGTCCGAGACGTTGTCGACGTACGAGGTCTGGCCGTTCTGGCCCGTTCCGTAGACCGAGCCGCCGTACCAGGCAAGTACCCGGCCGGTGCCCGGTTCGACCGCGACCAGCCCGGTTTTCAGATCGGGAACGGCGGCATACGCCTTCTGGAGAACGTTCGTCACGGCCAGATAGGCAGAGGTCTGGCGGCCCTGGTCCAGGCTGGTCTGGATGCGCAGACCGTTCAGGTTGATCTGCTGTTCGCTGATACCCGCGGCAATCAGTTCCTCCTTGACCTGATCTCGGATGTAGGCGGCCTGCGGCGAGGACACCGCCAATCCGTTGGACTTGTCCCGTTCCCTGGTCACCGGCGGTTTCTTGTCCGGAGTCGCACGGGATGCGTCCAGCCAGCCCTTGGACACCATCGTGTCCACTACGTCATGCCAGCGGCGCTCGGCGGCAATCGGGGTCACCCGCGGGTCCAGCGCGTTCGGGGAGCGGATCAGCCCGGCGATCACCGCGCCTTCCTCCGCGGTCAGGTCCGAGGCCGGTTTGCCGAAGTAGGTCTTGGACGCGGCCTCGATTCCGTACGCCCCACGACCGAAGTAGATCGTGTTGAGGTAGAAGTCCAGAATATCGTCCTTGGAGTACTTCTGACCGAGTTTGACCGCCATGACGATCTCCGTCAGCTTGCGGGAGAACGTGCGCTCCTGGGTCAGGTAGGCGTTCTTGGCGTACTGCTGGGTGATGGTCGACCCACCCTGGGCGATCTCTCCACCACGAATATCCACCCAAAGCGCTCGGGCGATTCCCTTGGGTGAGATACCGGGTTCACTGTAGAAATTCTTGTTCTCGGCGGCGAGTACGGCATGCTGGGCGTCCACCGACACCTGGGACAGCGGGACGTCCGTCCGGTTGACCGTTCCGATTTTTGCGATCTCGGTTTTACCGTCACCGTAGGTGATGATCGACGTCTGTGCGGTGTTCACGCTCGCCGGCAGCGGCACCTTTGTCGCGGCGAACAGGACGGCGACCAGAGCCACGAACACCAGCGTGCTCATCAGCATCCCGACCAGGAGGAGTCGGCGAAACCACCGTGGACGGTTCCGCCACCACCTCGGACCCCGCGTGCCCTGACCGGGCCGTGCCACCTGAGCCGACCGGCGACCCGCGCGGCCGGGCGGCCCGTCCCCCGCCTGTTTCGGAGCGCCGCCGGTCGACCCCGCGGGGGAGTCGTCCGGATGCGGCCGGCGCACGTAGGTGGTGGAGTTGGCGGTCCGCTCACGGACACCGATGCGGTCCATCGTCGCCCGGTCGGTCGTGTCGTACAGGTTGTTGACAGCCCGACCCTGCTCGTCATGAGGTACCGACGTCCGGTCTGCGGCCTGACCGTCGTATGCGGCGCGCCTTGGGTGCCCGTCCACGGGGCGGGCATCGGTGTAGTCCCGGCCAGCCGGGGCACGGCGAACGTGGGTGCGACCGTTTTCGTCGTCGGGCGGGTACCCGTCCCGATCGTAGGTTGACCTCACTGACAGTCCCGTCCGTGGCGGCGGGGGTCCGGACCCCGCGTGGTCGGTGGCTGCCGGCAGACGCTACGCCGCTCCCGGGAAGCCCATACACACCGCCTCCGTCAACGGCCGCGCATGTATCGCAGGTGATGGCACCACATGCGATATCCGGCTATTCCTCGGCCGCCCTCCTGCGGGTGTTCCGCCGGCCCCTCGACTGCCCGGTCCCGATCACGAACGAAGTGGTCAGATGGTTCCAACCGCAGGAGGTGCAGACCTCGACAACATAGACGCGTAGCTCGCCGAACCGTTGCGCGAGGGAAGGCAACTCCCTGGTGGCGCGTACCCGGCCGGAGCTCACACCGAGCTCGTCACCGTAGATGTATGTGACGCCGGTCAGCGGATCATGACATCGGCAGACCGGACAGCGCCGCGTGGTCGGCTCACCGTGATACCTGGCCGCGCGCAGCAGATATGGGTGCGCGTCACACACGTCCGCCGTCGACACCCTGCCCGCATGCAGGTCGGCGAGTGTCGCCCGCCGGGCGAGTGCGTAGTCGATAACCGACCGTGGACGCATGCCATAAGACGGTACGCCGGATGCGACATCCCGGCAGACGGTCCGGGCAGACGGTCCGGGCGGATGCTCTGGGCAGACGGTCCGGGCGGATGCTCCGACACCGTCGAAGGTTCCCGAAGGCCGCATCCCCGAGTGCCCGGACCCGATCCGGCCATCTCGGCTTTCCATACCGGACATCCGTGGTTGCCTTGGTTGCCCCGAAGTGGCATGCTCGATGTATCGGAGCGATATGTCTGACCGCTAGATCGGCCCGCCTGCGGGTATGTCGGGTCAGATGGGCGGGTCGGGCATCCAGGCCATCCGGGCTGGATCTGGCGGAAGGGAGCGGGGATGCTGGAGTTGGCTGTCCTCGCACTGCTGTCAGAATGCCCGATGCACGGCTACGAACTGCGCAAACGACTCAACACCGTGCTCGGCACCTTCCACCGTTTCAGTTACGGGTCCCTGTATCCGTGCCTGCGCAAGCTGCAGGCCGAGAGCTACGTCACAGCCGATGACTCCACCGCCGCCGGTCGCCTCGGTGGTCGAAGTCGCGTCGTTTACACCCTCACAGCCGAGGGCAAGGAGCGCCTCGCCGAACTCCTTGGCGAGGGCGGCCCGTCCTCCTGGGAGGACGAGATGTTCGGTGTCCGGTTCGCCTTCTTCGGCAAGACCGATGCCGACGTGCGGCTTCGCATCCTCGAAGGTCGGCGTGGACGCTTGGAGGAACGGCGCGAGAAGGTCCGGGCCGCGCTGACAAGAACCCTCGAGCGCTTCGACACCTACACCCTCGAGCTGCAGCGCCATGGCCTCGAGTCGGTGGAACGCGAGGTTCGCTGGCTGACCGAGCTGATCGAGACCGAGCGGGCGCAGTCCCCGCCCACCAAGTTGTCCACAGAGTTGTCCACAGATTCGACGTCACCGACGCCGTCGGGTCCGGGGGAGAACGGTGACGAGGTCCCGCCCGCGCGCTAGCACGGCGTCACTTCGGTCCCGCATCCCGCCCACCCGTGTGTCCCACAACCGTAAAAAGGAGCAGATCGTCATGGGTTCGGTACGTGTCGCCATCGTCGGCGTGGGCAACTGCGCCGCATCCCTCGTGCAGGGGGTCGAGTACTACCGCGACGCCGACCCGTCGGCCCAGGTACCGGGCTTGATGCACAGCCAGCTTGGCGATTACCACATCCGGGATCTGGAGTTCGTCGCCGCGTTCGACGTGGACGCGAAGAAGGTCGGCCGCGACCTGTCCGAGGCGATCGTCGCCAGTGAGAACAACACCATCAAGATCGCGGATGTGCCACCGCTGGGTATCACCGTCGCCCGCGGGCACACCCTGGATGGTCTCGGCCACTACTACCGCGAGACGATCGCAGAGTCCGACGAGGAGCCGGTGGACGTCGTCGCAGCCCTGCGCGAGGCCCGGGCCGACGTCCTCGTCTGCTACCTGCCGGTGGGTTCCGAGGACGCGGCGAAGTTCTACGCCCAGGCCGCGATCGACGCCGGCGTCGCCTTCGTCAACTGCCTGCCTGTATTCATCGCCGGTCGCAGCGAATGGGCCGAGAAGTTCCGCGCCGCCGGTGTACCGATCATCGGCGACGACATCAAGTCGCAGGTCGGGGCCACCATCACCCACCGCGTACTCGCGAAGCTGTTCGAGGACAGAGGCGTCGTCCTGGACCGCACCATGCAGCTCAACGTCGGCGGCAACATGGACTTCAAGAACATGCTCGAGCGGGAACGACTCGAGTCCAAGAAGATCTCCAAAACGCAGGCGGTCACCTCACAGCTCTCCCACGACCTCGGCAAGGACAACGTCCACATCGGTCCGTCCGACTACGTCGCCTGGCTCGACGACCGCAAGTGGGCGTATGTCCGCCTTGAGGGCCGCGCGTTCGGTGACGTCCCGTTGAACCTGGAGTACAAGCTCGAGGTGTGGGACTCCCCGAACAGCGCAGGTGTGGTCATCGACGCGGTCCGCTGCGCGAAGATCGCCCTTGACCGGGGTGTCGGCGGCCCGCTGCTCGCCGCATCCTCGTACTTCATGAAGTCGCCGCCGGAGCAGTACCGCGACAACATCGCCCGGGACAAGGTGGAAGCCTTCATCCTCGGCGAGTAGAAACGTCCCGTACCGCTTCACGAAGGCATGTCATCGAAGCGGGCATGAACGAAAAGGGCCCGGCCGCTCGGAGGGGGTGGCCGGGCCCTTTCCTTCTCCCCGGCGGTGGCTCCGCCATCCCCCGGTTGCGCTGTCAGTCCAGGCGTGCCTGCGGCCGGGTGCCGGCCGTTGCCACCGGAGGAGCCACCGGACGAGACGTCGTCAGATCGAGATCGGACTCATGGGACGGTCGGGCGCGCAGGTACAGCAGTCCGCACACGACGTAGCCGAGACCGGCGACCACCACCAGGGCCGGCGACCTGCCCGTGACCGGCAAGGCGAACGCCGCGAGCGCGGCGGCAGCCACGTAGGCCACGTTGAACAGCAGGTCGTAGAGGGCAAAAGCGCGCCCACGGTAGGAGTCATCGGTCTCCTCCTGCACGATCGTGTCCACACAGATCTTGCTCGCCTGCGCGGCGAACCCGATCGGGAGCGACCCGACGATAAGAAGCAGCGACGAGAACGGAAGGCACAGCGCGATCTCGATGATCCCGGCGGCGAGCAGAACCAGACTGATCCAGGTCTGCTTGCTGATCCGCCGGGTCACCCGCGGTGTCACAACGGCGGCCGTCACCGTCCCCACCCCACCGGCCGTCACCACCAGCGCGAGACCGCCCAGGCCGCCGTCGACGCCGGTGAAGTAGTTGCGGTAGAGCAGGACCGCCATCACCGACGTCAGCCCGTAGGACGCCCTCGAGCCGGTCAGGGTGGCAAGCGCATACCGGGCTGGACGCCGCTGCCACAGGTGGGCCGCGCCCGCTGCCAGTTCCACGGCCACCTGTCCGGCCTCGCGGACAAGGCCCTGGCCGGGTGTTGGAGTCAGCGGGCCGAACTCGTACCGACCGGCGCGCGTGGCGGTGCCCGCCGCGGCCAGGTAGACGAGGCCCGCGAGGGCTGCCACCGTGGCGACGGCCGCGTCGTCCCCGCCGATCAGCCCACGCAGTCCGCTACCGATACCGGCGCCGAGCAGGGTCGCGAGTGTTCCGGACGTGGTCGACAGGGCGTTCGCCGTGACCAGCCTTCCGGTGGGGACGACCATCGGGAGACCCGCGGACAGCGCGGCGAGCACGAAACGGTTGACGCTGACCACCGCCAGCGCGGCCGCATAGAAGTCGGCCCCGGTGTGCCCGGCGGCGATCAGCATGACAAGCAGGGAGAGCAGGACCGCACGGGTCAGCGCGCAGACCACCAGCACCCGCTGCCGCGAGACCCGGTCGAGCACGATCCCGGCGAACGGGCCGATGACGCTGAACGGCAGCACCACGATCGCGAGCGATGCCGCGATCGCCCCGGCGGACGTAGCCCGCTCCGGGGAGAACAGCACGTAGCTGACCAGGCTCGCCTGAAACACTCCGTCGGCGGCCTGTGAGGTCAGTCGGGCGGCAAAAAGCCGCCGAAACCCCGTCCGCTTGAGGAGTTGTCGCAGATCTCCGGCCCGCGCCACACGCCCGAGCCTACGGACCCACCCGGGAGAAGGTCCGCAGCCTCCCGGGTCCGCGAGTGTCCGGTGGCCCGGCGGTGCCGCCACGGGCCCCGTCTCACCGCTACCACCTCCGATCAATACAAAATTTGATGTTGATATAATGAAAAAATGATCAAAGGGCCGCAGTCGGTCCTTACCGCCTTCCTCCGCCCCGGTACCCCGACCGGCAAAATCGGGCGTATCCGATGGACCCGTGTCCCGTCCCGCCATCGCGCCCTCACGGCAATGCTGATTGCAGCCACCGCAGTGCGTCTCGGTGCGATTGTCGGTTATTCACCCGCGCTGTGGTTCAATGACAGCTTCGAGTACCTGGGCGTGGCACTACGACCACAGCCATACGTGGTCCGACCATTCGGCTACAGTTTCTTCCTGATGGTGTCACAACCATTTCACAGCTTCCGGCTCGTGGTAATCGTGCAGCATCTGTCGGGGCTGGCCATCGCCGTCATGTTATACGCCCTGCTTCGCAGGTACGGAGCGGCGGGCTGGCTCGCCGCCGTTGCCACGGCACCCCAGCTCCTCGACGGATATCAGATTCAGGTCGAACACGTGGTGATGGCCGAGACGCTGTTCACCTTCCTCTCGGTAGCAGCCATCGTGACCCTGCTGTGGTGGCGTCAAGTCCCTACTGGTGCAGCCCTGGCAGCCGGTGTGCTTCTGGCGGCAGCAGCCCTGACCCGCACAGTCGGTCTCCCGCTCGCCATGACGGCCGTACTCTGGCTGCTTGCCCGGCGTCCAGGTCGGCGTCCGCTGGTCGCCTTCTCCCTCGCGCTGGTCATTCCATTGGCCGGATACTCCGCATGGTTCCAGTCGGTTCACGGCAAGGCCGGTATCACCGGCAGCGAAGGAGTTTTCCTCTACTCTCGGACGACGTCATTCGTGGATTGCTCCCGGATACGTCCGCCGGCGGATCTGGCGCTGCTCTGCCCGGCGGAACCACCCGGCGAACGCCAGCCGCCGTTGAACTACATCTGGAACACCGACACACCGTTGCATGCCATTCCCGGTCCCATCTTCAGCAGCTCGAAGGACTCGCTGGCCAGGAGATTCGCCCTGCGGGCCATCACAGCGCAGCCACTGGACTACGTTTCGGTGGCGGTTCGGGACTTCGCCCGGACGTTCGGACCGCGCGGAACGGACTATCCCAACGCGCTCATGACACGTCCCTTCCTGTTTCATGATCCACCGGACCCGGTCCCGAACCGGACGTACGTGGCGGGTGGGAGTGCTCTCGACGACGTCGACACCTACGAGCGCGGTAGCGCCGTCCACCATCTGCGACAGCCGTTCGCGGACTGGCTGGTGAGCTACCAGCGCCACGTCGCCGTACCCGGACCGGTGCTGGGCCTGCTGCTGCTCGCCTCACTGGTCGGCGTCGCGGTGACGGCCCGACATCGGCACCAACTCCGCGGGGCGCTTGTCCTGATCACTGCTGCAAGCCTGACACTGCTGGCCGTTCCGCCACTGACAGCCGGCTTCGACCACCGTTATGTGCTGCCCGCGCTCCCCTTTCTGGGTGCCGGGGCCGGATTGGCGGCTCATGCCATCCAGGTCATCCGGCGGTCACCCGATACCGGAGCGGATACACCCCGACCCCGACCCCGGCATCGGCTGGGATCGACGTGATCAGCTCCGCTAAACTTCTGCTGTCTGCGCAGGGGGGCGGGGTGAATTCGTGCCAATAATCGATCTTGCGCGGGTGGTTGCGGCGCTGCCGAACTACACGGTGGGTGAAGAACTCGGAACCGGTGCATACGGACTGGTCCTCGCCGGACATCACCGCGACCTCGACCGGGCCGTGGCGATCAAAGTTCTTTCCACCGCGTCGGACGGTGCAGTCCTGACCGACTTCAAGACCGAAGCCCGGCTACTTGCCGGACTCGACCACCCCCACGTCATCCGGATCTACGACTACGTGGAGAGCGGCAACCTCTGCCTGCTCATCATGGAGCTGCTGTCCGGAGGAACCCTCGGTCAGCGACACCGGACACTTTCCGCCGAAGCTGCCTGCGCTGCAGGGCTCGCCGTCGCCGAAGCACTGAACTGCGCCCACACCAGGGGGATACTGCACCGCGACATCAAGCCCGACAATGTCCTGTTCACCGAAACCGGGCAGTTGAAAGTCACCGACTTCGGCATTGCGAAGATTTTCGACACCACAACAGTCACCGCCAGTAAGATTATCGGTACTCCGAAATACATGGCGCCCGAACAGATCGACAGCGGCCGCCTCAGCCCGGCCACGGATCTCTACGCTCTCGCGGTCGTCCTCTACGAACTGCTCTCCGGAACCCCGCCGTTCGATCCGACGCTGCCCCTGATGTCGCTGTTCCGCCACAAACTTGAGGTGACTCCGCCACCACCCGCCGGGGTCCCCGACTCCGTGGCTGCAGTCCTCATGCGCACCCTCGCCAACGACCCGTCGGCCCGCCACCCCTCGGCCTACGCCTTCGCCCTGGACCTCGCCAGCGCCGCCGCCCGCCCCC